>JAIJJM010000199.1 GCA_022728415.1 Collinsella sp.
AGCAACTCCCACCGCCATCAGGGCAATCACAACAAGCACAATATCAATAGCAGACATAGACTCCGCCCAACAAACCCAATCGAGTATCAATCAAAACCGCGATCAATCTTACCCCGCCACACGCACCGGGCGCCCGGCCCCTTCTTGGGTGCTTCTCTCTTCCGCATATTCCATAATGCGACGCGCCGTCTCCCTGCTCACTTTTGAGTCATTGCCGGCCAAGTATGCGTATACGTTTCCTTTATTCAAGTGCAGAGCACGGCAGAGGCCATAGCGCGTTACACCCGATTCCTCCAATGCTTTCAGTGTTCTCTTTCTCATCAGGGCGTTCACCCTTCTGTTAGCCGCTGGCTTTTCTTTCACCCCTCTATACGCACGCCAAACGTTGGCATAACGATTAGGGAGCTCACTTTTGGCGCATAGAGACGCCATGTTACCCGCTTGACTGTACAAGGACAAAACGCCTCGGTAATCCTCTTCCATCCACGAGCCCTCAGATAAACCCAGAACGTATTCGGCTTTTCCTTGCGCCAAAGCGAGCAAAAACAGAGGCTCCGCCACGCGCGGCGCAACCGTCGTCGCCCGCTCAACCAGTTTTCTAAAACTTAGTGACTGCTGTCCGGACAGCTCTCGGCAATAGCCTTTTAAGAATCCCTCAAAGGTCAAATTCAACCGAACACCTCCTTTTTGTATTGTCTGTATGCGCAGACCATCTCTTGATAACTCCGCTCCGAAGGCGACGAGGCCAACGCCTCTCCTTCATCGAATATAAGCCGCTCGAGCAGATCCCAATCAAGTCGATCGATAAATGCTCGACTATGGAGGTCAACGATGTCGTTCGGACGATAGGCATAAAGCTTCATCACCGCCAGATCCTCCAAAGATGGCGTAAAGTACCTGATAAAATGCGCCCCAATCTCCAATGGGATCAGGCGATCTTCGTAATTGAATGGCATCTGGTTGCAATATGCCACTGCCATACCATTCACCTCGGGGTATCGAGCTATGATCTCGCGGAGACACCCGTCTGCCTCAAACACATCAATGTCATGTGTAACCGACCGATTCGTCACATCGTTTAGCATGAAGGCGCATCCTCCCACCAATACAACGCTCGGTCTATCGTCTCTTGGACCTATTTCCAGCTCCGCCTCTTCGTCAATGCCCAAAAGAGTCTGCTCTAAATCCTGCTTATACATAGCAAATCCTATTATTATTCATCTTCAATAATACTATTCAGTAGCGCGGCAGGACCTACAGGATGCAAGAATTCTACTCGTGGCGATAATCCCTACATCCTAGAAGTCCTAATGTGACAAACGCTAACTCTCCCAGCCGGCGCGGATGGTTGTTATGACATCGCCTAGGCGCTGGCCGAGGGCTGACAGATGTTGGAGCACTTCATTGGGAGAGGCGCCGTTGAGGATGCAGGTGAGGGCATACGAGACCAGGAAAATCACCGCAAGTCCTAACGGAATGAGCACGATCATCGCTAATGTGCGCAGGCGCTGGCCCACGCGGCGGTGACGCGTGCGGCGTTTGTCGAACGCAAGCTCCTGCGCATACGAATCTTGTTGTACGGAATAGTTCTCTGGCGCCGATCCGCCCGCAGGCGAAACCGCAGGCGTGGCATTTTGCGCAGGGGGCCGGGCGGCTGCCCTTTGCATTTGCATCTCCATGAGCCGTTGCTGCTGGCGCAACATGCGCTCGGCTTGTTGCTGCGGAGTCTCAAGAAACAGATCCATGCTGGCCTCCTCAATCGGAGCATTCGACGCTTACGCCCAGCATCCCGCACCGCTAAGGCCACGGCAACGCAATCCGTAGCAATAGCCGCAAAGTTTCTTGTTGGCAAAAGCTGTCGAAAACCTCAACAACTCCCCTACCAGCACTTTCTCTGAGCTTTTTTCGCCAGCAATCTTTTGGCCTTCCGCCCTTACGCCAACTGACCAAAATCTAACCAAAAGCTTGACGTCAATTGTGAAGACCGGAACCTCAAACAAGGCGCGGCGCCCCGAATGAGGCGCGAAAAAACAAGGCGGCACGGCCTTGGGCGAAGCACCCTGGACAGTTAGTTCAAATACGTATAATTCAGACCCCCTACATATGCCCTAAGATGCTACGTTTGGCGCGATTGAGTCCGCACAACGGGCAAGTAAGACCTAAAACCAGGCCCTTCAGGCAGCCCAAAGGGGCTCGATAGGCCTCCAACTGCCAAAAAGCCGACCGCAGAGCGATCGGAAAAATACGTATCTGAACTAACTGTCCACCCCATACAAGACGTGCCGCCCCAAAAGGGACGGCACGCAAACTTATAATCAGCTTTTCTGTAGCGAGCACGCGACGACCCAACGCCGGAGCGCAGGGCGGGGAAATACCTTTGCCTCGCGCGACCCTGCGGAGCCGTGAGCGAGAGGGGAAGGCAATCCGGCCTCCCGCCCTGAACTCCGCAGCAGCCCGCACCAAGCGCTAGTAGTTCACCACCTGCTCCTCAAAGTACGCCTTCGGGTGGTTGCACACCGGGCACACCTCGGGCGCTTCGGCACCCACATGTAGGTGCCCGCAGTTCAGGCACTTCCATACCTTCACGCCCTCGCGCTCAAACACCTCGCCCGACTCAATGCGCTCGACAAGCTTGTTGTAGCGCTCCTCGTGAGCCTTCTCGACAGCACCGACGCCGCGGAACTTTGCGGCAATCTCGGCAAAGCCCTCCTCCTCGGCGGTCTTGGCAAACTCGTCGTACATCGTGGTCCACTCGTAGTTCTCGCCCGCAGCGGCATCACGCAAGTTGTCCAGGGTGTCGGGAACGGCGCCGTCGTGCAGATACTTAAACCACAGCTTGGCGTGCTCGGACTCGTTGCCTGCGGTCTCGGCAAAGATATTCGAGATCTGAACGTAGCCGTCCTTTTTGGCCTTAGATGCGTAGTAGCGATACTTGGTGTGCGCCTGGGACTCACCGGCAAAAGCGGTCTCGAGGTTCTTCTTGGTTTGGGAGTTCTCAAAATCCATAGGTGTACTTCCCTTCAACACATGCCGCCCGTAGGCTTCGGGTGGCCTTGTCTTTAGGATGCCCTCATGTCGAAAATCTAAACCTTACAATCCTGTTCTTCAGATTTGAGCGGGCTACACACTCAGCCAACGATCGCCCTCGGAGCGGCAAAAGCCCTCGCGCTCCAGATCAGCAAGAATACTTGCGACCAGCTCGCGCTCGACCGACTCTCTGCCGGCTGCCGCCTCCATCTCGTTAACGCCAGCAACAGCTTCATCAACCGTAATGCCCGCCGGCTGCCCATCGCGCGCCGCCAGCAGCATGCGCACAATATGGGCGCGCTTTTGACGGCGCGAGCCCTCAAACTTGGACTGACGGCTATAGCCCGCCGACCGCCTGGATGGATTTGGCAGCGTCTTTTTAAGATACGCGCCGTAATCCAGCAGCGCGTAATACCACGCGCGCGGCGTGTCGGCATCGTCTTGAGGCGCGGCAAAGGGAGCAATCTCATCCGCCGTCGTACCGGGAGCCGCCGGACAGGCGGCTTGGATCAGCGGCACCAGCTCGCGATCGGGAACGGCCGACACATCGGGAAAGAAATGATGCAAAAAGACCGTGCGCACGTTGGTCTCCAGATACACGCCCGGAAGATCGAACGCAAACGACCGGATGCCCTGCGCCGTCGCCGGGCCAATACCGGGCAGGGCGACCAGGTCGCGCGTCTCACGTGGAAACTCCCCATCCCAGTCTTCCATAACGCACTGAGCGGCTCTGTGAATCGCCAGAGC
Source organism: Collinsella sp. (assembly GCA_022728415.1). The sequence goes on from JAIJJM010000199.1 coordinate 3,775, forward strand.
ACGCCGGTTGTAGCCCATCCCCTGCCAGGCATCCAAAACGTCGGAAGGAGCGGCCTGAGCGAGCGCCTGTACGGTCGGAAAGCGGTCGAGCCACGCGGGCATACGCGTCTCCACACGCGGCACCTGCGTTTGCTGCAGCATAACCTCGGAAAGCCAAATAATGTACGGGTCGCGCGTGCGGCGCCACGGAAGGTCGCGATAACGCAGGACCCCTTCCGAACGAATCATCGAACGAAAGGGGTCCTGAATCATGGCTATGCTCCTTATGCGGCGCTATTCCCCCCGGCAAGCGCACGCACAGGTGGCGTACTCGGGAAACGCATCGCGGTCGGCGAACTTGGAATCGACGGCCGGGAACTGGCGGTGAGCGACGACATCGCCCAGCGAAACGGAATCGAGGTAGTCGCGCATCAGCGCTTGAGCTCCGGCCCACAGGGAATGATAGCAGCACGTACCCATGCGCGCACAGTCGCCATCGGGCGCGGTGCAATCGTTCATGACGATGGGACCCTGAACGGCCTCAACGACCTGGCGGATGGTGACATCGTCGGGGCTGACCTTAAGACGCATGCCGCCATGGACGCCACGCAGGCTCTCCACAATACCGGCCTGAACCAAACCATGCTGGATCGAACGGGCAAACGAATACGGGACATTGACCTCTTCGGCGGCGGTGCGAACAGAAAGCAGGCGCTCCGGATCCTCGGCAAGCATCGCGAGCATGCGAAGGGCGTAATCAGTCTTCCTCGATATGTCCATTTTTCCCCTTTCAAAGAATAGGAACAGCTCGAACGAGCTCCGGGGCCGAGCTTACGTCGAGACACCAATGACCGTATGGACGCCCAAATTGCAAAATGGGTGCCCACTGAACGCCGTGTTTGAAGCCTCTTGCATCAAAAACGGCCCACAGTGCAATTCAGTATAACCTGCCCCTACTTCATTGAGCAGGCGTTGCGCAACAAATTCCTTGTTTGAACCATGTCTCAAGCGGAGCTTGTCCGAGAATTGGAAGGCTTTGGTTTTGGGCGAAAGGAGCCGATGGGATCAAGGTCCTATCAAACGCAAAAAACCACGTCCGAAGACGTGGTTTTAATTGCGTTGGCGGGAAGTACGGGGCTCGAACCCGCGACCTCCGACGTGACAGGCCGGCGCTCTAACCAAACTGAGCTAACTCCCCAGGCAGTCGTTCGCGTTTGTTTCCGCTCGCGTGCGCTGCGGGGATTAGTATACACAGAAGTCTGTCCGGTGCGCAACAACTTTTTTGAAAATATTTTTTGGGCTCTCCGGGAGGGTCTCCGGGGCCGAGGGCGCGGGTTAAGTTTGCTGCTCTACAGTCCTGCGCAAGACGGAAAGCACATTAAGTGCTTTCCTTTGC
>JAIJJM010000200.1 GCA_022728415.1 Collinsella sp.
AGTACCCCAGTCTGCGCGCAGAAAACCGGTTGGATCCACGGTTTGAATTCGTGGTTTTCCAACGCCAGACTGATGGCTTCAGGCGTGACGATATGGTGACAACGGTTATCAGGGATATAAAAATTATTTTTATTTCCCGTGCCACTGATGACTTGCGGATGATATTGAAAAAAGATATCCCGCCAGAAGGTAATATCACTCTGGATGCCTAGTTTTTCATACAGCTGCTTCTTTTGATGTGAAATTGTCTTTGCACTGCGATTTCTGTACTGTGAGATTTCTGTAACCGACATTCCCTCCATTAGCAGCTTGAGTAAAAGCCGTTCTTTTTCGGACACGATACCAGGCAACGTCAAATTCACCGTTGCCCCGAACTCTTCCAAAAAAACACTCAAATCATGCGAAGCCATTGAACACACCTTGATTAAATCTTGTGCGCCAGCTAAATCTGCGAGTCTTCACTCTGACTGATAAAGCTGGCTGCAAGAAAATGATACAGAGAGCCGAATTATCTCCCGTTCGGCTCTCTCTCCTTTTACTCATTATTCAGATCAGAATTGCCACTTAATGCCAACCATTGCAGAGGTGTCATTATATCCCCTATCGGCAACCTGAACGCCCACATTCCCCCAGACATTCAGGTTGGCATTTAGCTGTCCTTCCACCCCGGTTTTTATCTCAGCAATATTTCGGGCTCCATCCTGAGTGACGGACACGCCATCCATACTGGTGCTGAAATCCTTACTGTTATGCAGCCAGTTCACTTCTACAAACGGCTGGAACTCGCGGGATTTACCGTCATCCATTTTATGGTGGCTCTTCAGCCAGGTTTTTACGCCAAGTCGGGTTTGAACATTGCCATCACCGTTGCTATGAACGAGGGTTCCGTTGCTTTCGCGGTGCTTATCGGCTTTGACTCCCATCCAGGTAACCTGTGCTTGCGGCTGAACATACCATTCATTACGCGTTCCCTGGCTGCCATTAAATTCAGCTAATTTGTGTTTGTATCCAGCTTCCAGTGAAGCGGTAAATCCTTTTGATTTATAGGATTCACTTTGTAAGTCATCCCCTTTCACTGTGTTATCAAACCAGCTGTACTGCGCCCAACTGTCGAGATACGCGCCATTACGCGACTCGTCATCGGCATACCAGGTGGCATAGAGGCCGGTGCTATATCCGTTCACACTCGCTTTTGCACGATAACCGGTTCGCGAGGAAATGGTTTTGCTGTCGCTGTTGCCATATCCCGCCATGACCCCAACATGCCAGCTGTCGCTGCCGTTTTGGCTCCACTGCGCGACATCGCCTCCCAGTTGCAGAACATAGCGATTGCTTTGGGTTTTCAGCTGGCCGCTGCCATCACGCCATTTATTATGACCACCTTCATGGCGCATCCACATAGTGGTTTGTTTCTGCTCACCCGTCACCATGTCGGTATAGTACGTATTACCCAGACGCTCATGCAGACGCGTGGTGAACATTGTATTCGCTGCTGCAAGGTTCGCAATGTAGCTACCCGCCTCCGGTCGCAGGTCATTATCCACATTCAGATCCGGACCCGGCGTAGGTGTCGGGTTAGGGTTCGGCTCTGGATTCGGGTTTGGCTCCGGATTCGGCATCGGGTCTGGCTCCGGCTGCAGTTCAGGAGAATCACTGCCGCTGGTCAGATACCAGTTACCACTATTTGCCCCTTGTCCACGCGCGAGAGTGTAGTCATACGCCCCCGCAACGATACGACCAGCCTGAACAAATTCGCCCTCAGACTTACCGTCTACATGGATAAGTTCGATACCGTTAAGGGTTTTCGCACCTGTACCGCCAGCGTTATTCACCGTAACGGCAGTCGTGCCGCTAGTATCGCCCTCGACAACCAATTTATCGGTTACTGAGTCATCGCCATTCAGTACCGTATTCATTACTAGTTGACCGTTATTACCGTGGTAGTTCCCCTTCACCACTAACACATTGCCAGCTTGCTGTCCTGACATTCCGGTCATCAGCGTACCGTTGTTGGTCAGATTGCCGCCCAGGGTGTAATTCACAGACGCAGCCGCTCTTTTTTCAGCGCTATTATTCAACGCCAGGGTACCGTTGTTCTCAACGTTTGCGCTACCCAATCCCTGCGCATGACTTACCAGGACATTAGCCGAATTAGCAATGTTCACATTCGCTGTCAGGTTGCTGTTATCGCCCGCGATGTCCAGCGTGCCGCCCTGAATATTCAGCTCTCCGCTCCCCGTTAACGAACCGGTTGAAGTGCCCCCGTTGGTAACCGTCAGACTGCCGCCATTTAAGCTCAGCAGTGAATCGGCGCTGCCATTGAGCGTGCCCACGGTCTGGCTGTGACCATTCATATCCAGTTCAGTCTCTGCCGCCAGACGCAGTTCATGGGTATTACCCAACACGTTATCGTTATTCAACAAAAGCGTCCCACTGCGCAGATCGGTAACACCGGTATAGTCGTTGTCTTTGTTAGAAAGCGATACGGTCTGACCCTTCTGGCTGCTGAATGCCAGGTCACCACTGCCGGTAATCTTTGCGCTGAGATCGGCGGCATTCTCGCTTTTACCGTTAGAGCTCAGCACCAGAGCATCGCTGTCGGTAGCGTGTAAATCAAGCTGGGTCAGGCCGTAACCGATATACAGACCGTCATTGTTTACCCCACTCGTCAGACGATAGTCGTAAGTGCCGACGGCCGCTTTTTGCCCATTCTGCTGAATATCACGTTGGGCACTGCTGGAGAGGATTTGCCCATTTTTATCCTGCAATTGCAGATTGCCCGCATCGCCCAGAACTTCCGCACCTTGCGCATCAACCAACTTAATGGTGCTGTTACCATCATCGACTTCAGTGAGCGATAACGCAGAGTCAATATCACGAGATACTGAGCTTACAACGTCACTGTCAGAAACCTGAATCACACCCTCGCCGCGCAAATCCAGCGTTTTACTAACGTTGACCGTCCCTTCTGTCATCTGTGCACCTGCTGTCAGGGCACCAAAATCAACGGTTCCGCCGGAGAATCCCAAAGTGCTAATGGAGTGAGCGCCCTTACCCACTGTTACCAGGCTTCCCTGACCCGCAGTGATCCCGCCTCTCTGCAGAAACTCAGCATTCTTTTCCAGGTTAAATGTCGTGTTCTGGAACGCCAGTGAACCCTGGAACCAGTCTGTATAAGCAAACTCATCGAAGGAGAATTCGTGATTCCCCATGTTTATTTCAACAATACCTCTACCTTGAAGATCGTTATCAAATACCCAATCTTTATTGGCATTGATTTGCAGTTTGCCATCAACATCCAGGTCCGCACGGCCGATGTTCTTGTCTTCAGAAATAACCGCGACAGCACCAGAAGCGACATCAATATATCCGCTGAATGCATAGTTATTGCCGGTCAGTGCCACTGTCCCACTGTCGATACTTATTGTACCATTGCCGGAAATCTTATTGGCAAAGGTCATGCTATCGTCAGCCTTCAGGTGTAATTTCCCGCGGTTGTTGATCTCTGCTGTACCTATATTTTTGGTGATCCCTAAAGCGCCATTTTGCTCAATTTTGACTTTACCACTAAAGGCAGAGTTATCACCGGTTAAGTAAGTCGTGCCATTGAGCGCATTGATATAGCCCAGGCCCTCGCTGCCACTGACAATATCCGCGGAAATAGTCGCGTTTTTATCCGTGTGGTTTAAGGTGATTTTCTTATCGGATGTCTTTGCCCACACAAACTCAATTTTTTCGGCATCAATAATCCCTGCAGCCTTCGCAGCACTTCCTTCCTGTGCACCTAACGCTAACTCAGAGTTGGTGCTTAAACTAATTTTCGGTGCGGATATTTTACCTCCATCTGATACGACTAATGTTGTATCAGAACGTTGGTCGTAATAACCCAGGCTAATATGTTCACGAGCATTAACTTCACCACCGTTATTAACCGACAGGAACTGATTACCGCCATATCCGCCGTAAACGCCCATAAAGAAGGTCCCTGCATTTACCTGACTACCTTCGCCGCTTACATTCCCCTGCGTATAAGTCAGACGACTGGTGCCCTTAACATGAATTTTGCCGCCATTGGAGACATTAAAATAGCCTTGATCATGTCTCATGCCTGAGTTTGACTCATACAAATCATCAGCATATAACTCGCTGCCAGCATTGGAGACATTCAGGAACCCCGTACCTTTCAGCAAAAAGTTAAGCGGGCCATTGATTGTTACCTTTCCTCCGGTAATATCCAACCCACCACCAGAAGCGAGAGTCAGACGCGGACGGGAAGTATCTGTCGTATTGATTACCAGATTGGCATTGTCAGTCACCGTAATACGGTAATCGATGCTCTGGTTCTCTTTGCCAAAATCAATAGCTTTATCCTGGTTTACGATGACATCATCGGCGAATACCAGAGATGAATATAAACTTATCGCGCTAATTAAAACAGCCCGGGACTTTTTTCCTTTTACTCTGCTCCCCAGCTCCGAGCAGACGCTCCAACAGTTACGGGACCTGTTCCACTTTAGCCGATATATTTTATTCATCACAATCTCCAGCAATACATCCAAATAAAACCAAGATTGCATAAACAGCAACGCATTAAATGCCATTCTGGTTACTGTTCATCGCATATAAAAATTCAAAAATTTTGCATAGCATTGGCAACCACATATCTGAGTATGTAGTTCAGAGGGTAATAAAATAGCAAGTTACTACTGAAAACTTATTTTAAGTTAACACTCTTAACTTTATCATTACATTCCTCCCAGTCTCTAATACCTGCGCATTATATGTATCCAGGAACTCAAATCAACTCAAAATATAAACAAAAACAGGAGGAATACATTTAATATACAGACGGTAAAAGTGGTAACTCTTATTAGGTATCCAAATATAAGAATCGTCTTATTAATAAATATATGACTCTATAGGACTGAATCCATTCAGCTAATACAAAATAAAATCGTTAATTAATAAAATATAAAGTCATGAAGTGATACAAGAGGAATTTCAGGATATGACATGACAATCATATATAATATATGCATAATTTTTTACAGCGAGTCAATGATTCCCGCGCCATATGCAGACATGGCGCGGTTTTATGCAA
>JAIJJM010000201.1 GCA_022728415.1 Collinsella sp.
CACGCAGGACGAGCTCGACGCGATCGTCGGGGAGATCAACGACACCCCCATGAAACTCCTCGGATACAAAACGCCCAACGAGGTATGGGACGAGGAGATCGCCAAGCTACAATCAAAACAAGCCGACCCGAAACCAGCCGTTGCACTTACAAGTTGAATCCGGGGACACAACGGCAGCATTCTGCCCACCATAGGGCGTGTCTTTAACCAGAAAGTACCCTCAAATACGTTCAGCAAGATATATGCACGCAGAACAGCCCTTCCGCATTATCTTATTTGACATAGAGCATGCCCCTTCCATTCCACAGAATCAAGCAAATAAACGAGCAGAGAGACTGGACACACCGCAAAACAATGGCCCAACCCCTCCGCTCGTTTGTTATGGAAGGAAGAGGGATGAATAAGTATGTTTACTTCACTGACTTGATGAAGACGATCAGCACCGCGCCAATCAGCGAGCAGACCGCTGCAAGCGGGAAGAGTGCGTGATAGCCCACCGAGGAAATTAGCGCCGCCGCAACATCCCACGCACCATATTCAGGACAAATCCAGTCCGTTGTTGTCCTTGGCTTTGCTCACCATATCAGTCAAATCGGGGTCGTCCACAGACACCGCGTTCTGCTGACTGAGCGTCAACGATAGCGAGCCATTATAGGAGTCGCCGTATTCGTCCTTGCCGGACACGCTTATGGCAATCGAATTCATCAGACGCTTTCTGCCGTAGTTCAGATCCACGGTGATAGTCGGCATCTCCGGCTCTTCATCCGTGCCGAAATCCCAGTTGCGCACATTATCGAGCGCCTGACGGTACTCATCTTCAGCATCGTCCACGCCGGCATCCTCGATTTGCTGAATCACCCAGGATTTCAGATGCGGATACTGCGCTTCATGACTGATCCAGTAATTCACGAAATGCTGAGACAACGCTTTGATATCGATTTGGTACGACAGCTGCGTATTGCCGGCAGACTTGGCAGACGATGTATTCGGGAACAGCTGGCTGCGCACATTCTTATCTTCCAGCTCCACGCCGAAATATTGTTGGATGAATTTGCTGGCCTCGGCCTTCACCTCGGCAGACGTTTTCGTGCCCTTGGCCCGGTCGATGTCGTTCGAGTACCCATCGTCGTTCATCTTGTCCAGCTGATCGTAGAACGTTTGCTCCGCGCCGGTGATGTCCCAAGCACCGTTCTTGACCAACGCATCCTTGACGTTCAATATCAAGTCCGCCACATCACTACCAACGCCGTTCCTTAAGTCATCTTCATATTGGTCGGCCGGGTAGTAGATGTAGTAGGGGTCGTCGTCATGCCAAACGGATTTCCCGGCGAATGCGCCTTTGTACCAAGCGAAGGTCGTTGCATATTCGTCTGTTTTGCTAGTGAAGGACGCGGAGGATTCGTTGGTGGTTTTGCCCAGCGAATACATGCCAGACATCCGCGCGTCAAGAGAATCGTCAGTGCTGCTGTGGGTTCTGAGTTCGTATTTGGTGCTGCGCAGAGTGGACAGCGAGTTGATCGCGTCGAAGGTGACGACCAGCGGATTGGTGGGCCGGAAGCCCAGCATCGCTTTGACGGCGGTGAAGTTGGGGATGATGAACGCCAAGGCCGCCACCAGAATCGTCGCAAGCAATGCGCAGAAAGCGGCGATCAGCTTCTTGCTGGATTTGCGCTGCGGTGCCAGGACGGCGGTTGCATCAGTCGCCTGATATGCGGCAGGAGCGGGAATCGGCAAAGCCGGCAGGGGAACGGTTGGTGCCGGCTGTGGGGCAGCGGACGCGGCGTAAACCGATGGGGCAACCGGCGCGGCTGGTATCGATGGTGGTACCGCAGACGCCGGCACAGCAGGTGCCGGTATCGACGCAGGCGGTACGGCTGGCGATGCGGCCGGTACTGGTGCCGTCGCAACTGGTGCGCTGTCTACAGACGCTCCACATGCCGGGCAAAATCGTGCCGGCCCATCAACTCTATTTCCGCAGTGGCCGCAGTACGCCATCGTGTGCCTCTCTCCCTCAAATCGGCTTGATTGCCATCGCTTCAATGTTACTCTTCAGCATTACGCCTCAGCCAGCCCCTACGCGTAACGATACGAGACGCGGCAGCCTTAATGCGGTTGTTTTGACGCGATGCCAACATCGAGCTCTGGCCAACGTTCTGGTACTCGGCTACATCTTGCTGCGAGCCAAGAAGCAGGCCATCGCTCGCGCCGACGAGGCCGAATGGCGGCCTAGCCTCGCTTTAAGCCTCAGGCCAGCACCTCCATGGGGTGATAGGTGGCGGTGTGGTGGCCGGTGATGGGGTTCCATACCCGTTCGGCGAATGCGCGCAGACGGGCGACGCCCTCGCGCAGCTCGTCGGCATCTCCGGCGTAGGAGAGGCGCACGAAGCCGCGCCCCTCCTCGCCGAAGGCCTCGCCGGGGACCACAGCCACGCGCTCTTCGTCCAGCAGACGGTCTGCGAATTCACCGGAGTCAAGGCCAGTCAGGCGTACGTCCACAAAGGCGTAGAACGCGCCTTGCGGTTCGATCAGACGCAATACCGGGCATCCGGCCAGACCGTCCAGCACGATCTGGCGCTTGGCGCGGTATTCCTCGCGCATGGCGGCCACGTTATCTTGCGGGCCAGCCAGTGCTGCCACGCCTGCGTATTGCGCCAAGGAGTTCACCGAGGAGTGCATGAGTTCGGCGATTTTGCCGGTCTGTTCGATGACCGCTTCGGGTGCCAGCAGGTAGCCGATGCGCCAGCCGGTCATCGCATAGGTTTTCGACAGGCTTTCCACCACAATGGTGCGCTCTTTCATGCCCGGCACCGCGGCGATCGATGGTGCCACGGCTGCCTCTCCCCCAAGCGTTTCCCCGAACGTTTCCCCAAACACGAACGGATGGTAAACCTCGTCGGAGATGGCCCAAATATTGTGCTGCTTGCATACTTCGGCAATACGCGCCAGTTCGGCGGCAGAGGTTACCGCGCCGGTCGGATTGCCCGGTGAGTTGATGATTACGGCGCGGGTGCGCGGGGTGATCGCCGCTTCGATGTCCGCCGCGTTCACGCGCATGCCGTGCTCCGGACGCAGCGCCACGGTGACCGGGCGGCCGCCGCACAGCATCACTTCGGCGTCATAGGAAGTGAAGAACGGCGAGGGAATAATCACTTCATCGCCGGTGCCCACCACGGCTTTCAGCGCCAGAAACAGGCCAATCGTGGCACCGTCAACGGCTTGAATCTCGGTTTCGGGATCATAAGTAAGTCCCTTCACACAGGCGGAGTAATCGGCCACGGCCTTGCGGTATTCGGGGATGCCAAGCACGTTGGTGTACCGAGTGCGGCCAGCCTGTGCGGCCTCGCAAGCGGCTGCCACGATATGCGGCGCGGCCGTGGCGCTGGGCTCCCCCACGGTCAGTGAAATCGCGTCAGGCACGCGCTCTACACGGTCGAATACGTCTCGGATGCCGGAGCGCGGGATATTCAGGGCTTCGTCGGACAGGCTCGCGGGCTCGGCGGTCGGCACAGCAACCCGACCGGCAGCAGGCATAGTAGCAGGCGCAGCAGCAGATGCAACTTCGGACAGAGACATGTTGGAAAACTTCTGCATATCATCCCTCCTCAATGGAATTATTTCGTCGTTCTCTTATTTCAAAAGGAATTATTACATCCAATTAGGACTTTAAACGTAAACATTCCACCACACAACAGAAAACACAGGAAGAACTACTGAAATTACCAGGCAAAATCGGAAAGCCATCGCATTCCGGCAACAGGTACAGTGAACACAGAGCACAACGAACGGAGAAGACATCATGACCGCGATTGACGAGACCGACCAGCGCATCCTCACCATGCTGGAGGCCGACGGCCGCGCCACGCTCGCGCAACTGGCCCAGGCGACCGGACTGTCAGTCTCCGCCGCCCAGTCGCGCGTGCAGAAGCTGGAGAAGCGCGGCATCATCAAGGGATACAAGGCCATCATCGACCAAGAGCAGCGCGGCTTGCCCATCAGCGCGTTCGTCAACGTGACCCCGCTCGACTACTCAGCCGAATCCTCGATTCCGGACAAGCTGAACAATATCGACGGCATCGTCTCCTGCTATTCGGTGGCCGGCGCCCCCAGTTTCGTGCTGGTGGTGCGCGTGGCTTCCCCTACCGCACTTGAAGAACTGCTCAATCTCATCCACCGCACGGTGCCGGTAAGCACCGAGACCACGATGATTCTGCAGACCTACTTCGCACACTGACCGCGAACCCGGTAACCTGCGCGCCGAAGACCTGCGGCCACACACCCCACAAACCCCACAGGTCACAAAAACCATACGACCCCACGGTCCAGCCACACCCCACAAACCCCACAGACCGCACGATCCCCAACAGACACATCTGACATCACCCAAGTCCGCCTTTATGTCCACTATATGAACGTGCCTCCGGTGTGATGCGGCTTCCATTTCGACCCGATTCACGCATAGACAGACATCCAACAATCGCCCGAAAAATCTAACAAACGGAAACTTGAGCCACTCCATAACCACGCCGAAAGCTTTCCCGTTATCCGAGCGAGACTCTATGCAGCAAGGGCCTGCGCGCATAGAATAAAACCGTCTTAATTCCCTACCAAATCGAGGAGAATCATGCTCACTGACGAGTACATCAAGCGTGTCTACGACCAGGTCGTTGCCCGTGACGGCGATCAGCCGGAGTTCCTGCAGGCCGTTCGCGAGGTCTTCGAGACCCTGCAGCCGGTTGTCGAGAAGCACCCGGAGTACGAGAAGGCCGGTGTGCTGGAGCGCATCGTCGAGCCGGAGCGCGCCATCAAGTTCCGCGTGGCCTGGGTTGACGACGAGGGCAAGGTTCAGGTGAACCGCGGCTACCGCATCCAGTTCAACTCCGCCATTGGCCCGTACAAGGGCGGCCTGCGCTTCCACCCGACCGTGACCGAGTCCGTCGTCAAGTTCCTTGGCTTCGAGCAGATTCTCAAGAACTCCCTGACCACGCTGCCGATGGGCGGCGGCAAGGGTGGCTCCGACTTCAACCCGAAGGGCAAGTCCGACGCCGAGGTCATGCGCTTCTGCCAGGCCTTCATGACCGAGCTG
>JAIJJM010000202.1 GCA_022728415.1 Collinsella sp.
TCAAGGCATTTACGGGAGAAAAAATCGGCTCAAACATGAAGAAATGAAATGACTGAGTCAGCCGAGAAGAATTTCCCCGCTTATTCGCACCTTCCCTAGTATTAATATTAAGAATACAGATGATCATCCTTCATTGCTTTACACCACCATTGTTGATTTGCCTGAAAGCAATAAATCAATTCGTTTAATCCCGACTCAGCCCGTTATTCGTGTTGAAGCCGGTCAAGTACAACAGGTTCGATTTTTACTTCAGGCGACTGTTCCTCTGCAATCAGAAGAGCTGAAACGCGTAACGTTCGAAGGTATTCCACCAAAAGATGACAAGAGCAGCAGAGTTACTGTTTCAATTCGTCAGGATCTACCTGTACTGATCCACCCGGCTTCCCTGCCGGAAGAGCGAGAGACCTGGAAATTCCTGGAATGGCGTAAAAATGGCGACCAAATTGAGATTAGCAACCCCAGTAATTATGTCGTTCGTATGACCTTACAATTTAAAACGCTCCCTTCAGGAAAAACGGGGGCTATAAATAAGACCTATTTTCTACCACACACCAGTACAACTACTGCATTAACAAACGCTACGGATACAAAAGTCGAGTTTTACCCAGCCAGCCGATATGGTTATCGCGGTAATAAATATGTCACTGACTTAAAATAACTTTGCCTGGAGCGACAAGGATGTTAAAAAAAACGTTACTGGCCTACACCATTGGTTTTGCCTTTTCTCCCCCAGCCAATGCAGATGGTATAGAGATTGCCGCTGTTGATTTTGATCGGGAAACATTAAAATCACTAGGTGTAGATCCTAATATATCGCATTATTTTTCCCGTTCAGCCCGTTTTTTGCCAGGTGAATATTCACTGATAGTATCAGTAAATGGCGAAAAAAAAGGCAACATTGCTACGCGCTTTGATGAAAATGGCGACATTTGTCTTGATCAGGCATTTCTGCAACAAGCCGGTTTAAAAATTCCTTCTGAAGAAAAAAATGGCTGTTACGACTATATATTGTCCTACCCGGGTACCACAATCACACCATTACCTAACCAGGAAGCGTTAGATATTATCGTTTCACCACAGGCGATCATTCCCATAGGGTTGGATCTCACAAACGCAGCAACTGGTGGAACAGCTGCGCTGCTAAACTACTCTCTGATGAGCAGCCGTGCAGAATTTTCTAATGGGAGTTCGGACTACTCCCAGGCTGCACTTGAAGGCGGGATTAATATTAATGACTGGATGTTACGCAGCCATCAGTTCCTTACACAAACAAATGGCACATTCAGTAACCAGAACTCGTCAACCTACCTTCAACGTACCTTTACAGATCTTAAAACACTCATGCGAGCAGGTGAAGTTAACCTCAATAATAGCGTGTTGGAAGGAGCCAGTATTTACGGTATCGAAATCGCACCGGACAACGCATTGCAAACCAGCGGCAGTGGTGTGCAAGTTACTGGTATAGCCAACACCTCTCAGGCTCGTGTCGAGATTCGTCAACAAGGAGTTTTAATTCATTCCATTCTGGTTCCTGCGGGCGCATTCACTATCCCTGATGTACCTGTTCGCAATGGTAATAGTGATCTTAATGTCACCGTTGTCGAAACAGACGGTAGTTCGCACAACTATATTGTTCCCTCCACCCTGTTTAATCAGCATGTAGAAAGCTTCCAGGGTTATCGCTTCGCGATAGGGCGGGTAGACGATGACTATGACGAATCACCTTGGGTAATTAGTGCATCGAGCGGATGGAATCTGACACGCTGGAGTGCAATGAACGGCGGCGTTATCGTAGCAGAAAATTATCAGGCGGCATCAATCCGGTCGAGTCTGGTTCCCCTGCCCGATTTAACAGTGAGCAGCCAAATTAGTACATCGCAGGATACGAAAGACTCACTGCAAGGACAGAAATATCGTCTTGACGCGAACTACAATCTCCCATTTTCACTTGGGCTAACAACCAGCCTCACTCGATCTGATCGCCATTATCGCGAACTGTCTGAAGCGATTGATGATGATTATACCGATCCGACTAAAAGCACTTATGCGCTTGGTTTAAACTGGTCTAACTCCATTCTGGGTGGTTTCAACATCAGTGGCTATAAAACATATAGTTACGACGGTGACAATGACTCAAGCAACCTTAATATTAACTGGAACAAAGCGTTCAAACACGCCACGGTTTCCGTCAACTGGCAGCATCAACTTAGTGCTTCAGAAAATAATGAAGACGATGGTGATCTGTTCTACGTCAACATCAGTATTCCATTTGGCAGATCAAACACCGCCACACTGTATACTCGCCATGACGATCATAAAACCCACTATGGTACTGGTGTCATGGGAGTCGTCTCAGATGAGATGTCCTACTATGTGAATGCTGAACGAGATCACGACGAACGTGAAACGAGCTTGAACGGCAGTATCAGTTCCAATCTCCATTACACCCAAGTCAGCCTTGCCGCAGGAGCAAGCGGCAGTGATAGCCGTACTTACAACGGTACGATGTCAGGTGGTATTGCCGTACATGATCAGGGAGTGACCTTTTCACCGTGGACTATCAATGACACTTTCGCCATCGCAAAAATGGATAACAATATTGCAGGTGTCAGAATTACATCTCAGGCAGGCCCAGTATGGACAGATTTTCGGGGTAATGCCGTCATTCCATCAATCCAGCCGTGGCGAACATCAGGAGTTGAGATCGATACCGCCAGCTTGCCAAAAAATGTCGATATCGGTAACGGCACAAAAATGATCAAACAAGGCCGTGGTGCAGTAGGGAAAGTCGGATTCAGTGCGATAACACAACGCCGTGCATTACTCAATATCACACTTTCCGACGGCAAAAAACTGCCCAGAGGCGTTGCGATTGAAGATAGTGAAGGCAACTATCTGACAACATCAGTGGATGACGGTGTTGTATTCCTCAATAACATCAAACCGGACATGGTGCTAGATATAAAAGATGAGCAGCAATCATGCCGTATTCACCTTACATTCCCAGAAGATGCACCAAAAGATGTGTTCTATGAGACAGCAACAGGAGAGTGCCAATGAAACGGATAATAACAGGATGCCTGCTGCTGAACTTCGCCATGGCCGCTCAGGCAGAGTGTAATATCTCCAGTAGCATACAAAATATCGACTATGGCAAACGAAGTGCTGCCATGCGCCAAGTTGACCGGGGTAAAACAACACAATTAGCAGACAGAACAATCACGCTGGTAATGCAATGCGATCAGGACGCTCATATTCGTGTTCAGTTGAATACCGCTAATATTTCCAACAACGGATTTGGATTTGGCCCGAATGGTTCATTAAATCTGATCGCCAGCGATGCATTTTCAGGTAGTAACAATCTCGACCTGGCGTTAGCCAGTGGCAAAAATGACAATCCGGGCAGCACAGGAACAGCATCAATTAGTACTTCCCCCAATAATTGGCTGGTGTTTATGCAAAATGGTCAAGAAGTGGTAATTGATAGCGGTAAAAGCGTTAGCCTCACACTGACAATGGCTCCAGCTTTTAAGGATGAAGGGGAACTAACCGACATGACAGATATTACAGGCAATCTGACGGTCCTGGTGGAGGCAAAATGAACAATGTAAAATTACTGATTGCCGGAAGTGCCTTTTTTGCCATGTCAGCGCAAGCCGCTGATAGAGTATCAATTGACGTTAAGGTGACTCTGGAAGCTGCAGCTTGTACTCCAATACTAAGCAACGGCGGAGTTGTTAACTTCGGTAGTCATTCAGTCAATAGACTTTCAACGCAGCACTACACACAGATTGGAACACGTAATATTAATATGACTATAACTTGCGAATCCGCTACCGGCATTGCGATTACCGCTCGTGATACACGAATGGATAGTATGACCACCGGAAAAGATAGTGGGGGTCAGAGTGGTGTAAAATATACCTTAAATGGCGGAGGTTATATTAGCCAGACAACGCGCTTATTCGGCTTAGGGAAAACAAAAGATAATAAAAATATCGGTAGTTATGCCGTGTTAATTGATAGCAACAACATTAGTGCCAGCAATGGTAGCCAGACGTTAGCTGTATCAATAGCAGGTGCAGATGCCGTCATAACAGGGCAAAAAAGAGCATGGCAAACGCTCACCGCTTATCCGCTTGCAGTCGATCAAAGCTATTATTACACCTTTGTAAAACCAGGTGAAACAACCCCAACTCCTGTAACGAACGCCATTATACCGCTTCAGGTGAGCGCATCTATCGCGAATGATTTAGGCGGTTCAGAAAAAATCGAACTTGATGGGAAAGCTGTGATAAGCGTAGTCTACTTGTGATAACAATGCCGGACAGGAGTACTATCAGGCATTCGTTTTATACGATCGGTTAATGTTTCAGGAAAGCTCTTCGCATATCTTGGGGAAAGTAAATGTAATACGCTGTTCTTAATTGTTCAGTGCTCACCCCCCAGAGTATAGCTCATTCCATTATTCAACTTAGCTCCATATAAAGGGACAGATAATGGAATCGCTCTCAGAAGGAACCACAGCAGGCTACCAGCAAATCCACGACGGTATTATTCATCTGGTCGATAGCGCCCGGACGGAAACGGTACGTAGCGTTAACGCGTTAATGACCGCGACGTACCAGGAAATTGGCCGACGAATTGTCGAATTTGAACAAGGTGGCGAGGCCAGGGCTGCGTATGGTGCGCAGCTAATCAAGCGACTATCAAAGGATTTATGTCTAAGGTATAAGCGTGGGTTCTCTGCAAAAAACTTACGCCAAATGAGGCTTTTTTACCTCTTTTTTCAACATGTTGAAATTCGCCAGACAATGTCTGGCGAATTAACACCATTGGGAATTCCGCAGACACCGTCTGCAGAATTCCCATCGGCAAAGATTTGGCAGACGCTGTCTGCCAAATCTTTCCCCTTGCCCAGGTCCACCTACGTCCGTTTACTTTCCGTTAAAAACGCTGACGCCCGCAGCTTTTATGAAAAAGAGACGCTCCGCTGTGGCTGGTCTGTTCGCCAGCTAG
>JAIJJM010000203.1 GCA_022728415.1 Collinsella sp.
GCACGCATACCACGCATACCGGCGCAAGCCGCCCCCCGGAATCGGCGGAACCAAGCGGAAAAGCGAGGCCGGAAAGGTATGCATCACCTGATGCATACCCCACGCATACCCGATCCGGCGGATGCATACCCGCCCACGTCGGCCCGTGACGCATAGCGGCGCGCATGCTCGTCGCGTTTCTGCTGGCCGTCACCCTGTACTGCCTGTTCGCCCACGCCTGGGGCTGGGCCCTTCTGTGGACCGTCCTCCTGCTTGTGCGCATCACCCGTCCGCCGGAAAACCCGACCCGCCGGCCCGGCCGATGAATCCCACGGAATCCCCGATGCGGCCATGCGCCGGCGCCCCGCTCGTCCATGGCGTCGGTCAGGGGGCGCCCCGACTCCGGGCTCGTCGGCTCCGGGCTGGACGAATGGCGCGCGGCCGCGGGACGGCGCGGCGAGATCTCGATCCGCAAGACGCTCATGGCGGCCGGCATCCTCGATGATCCGGACGTGCGCGCCTGGTTCTCCTGCCGCAACCCGTCCGATCCGAGCAGGGAACGCGGACATCGACGTCATCCTCCTCAAAGGCCGCACCGTCTGGCTGCTGGACGCGAAACGGTATGCGCCCAGGAACGAGAACGAGTGAATCCCGCCCGGGGCACCCGGACGCTCCGGGCGGGATCCGGCTGGAGGGCACGATGGCCACGCCCTTCCATGCGAGCGCGAACATGCGGCTCGCCGTTGACGCGATCCGCCGCCTGTGCCCGACGGCCGACATCCGCGCCGTCAACCTCCTCGCCCGCATCCGGAAGGGCACGTACCGGGGGAGACGGAATGGCCGGGCCGGACCCGGTACGCAACTGGACCCGCCGGTCAGGGCGTGACGCCTATACGCGCGCATGAGCGAAAACACGAACGCGGGCCGGGCTCACGATCCGGTCCGCGACAAGTACGTCCATGCCGTGTCCTGGGATTACACGTCCCGCGACCCGCAGGTCGCGCGCCTGCGCGAACGCCTCGCCGCCGAATACGACGGGCGGCCCGCGATCCCGGCGGGCATGGATGCGGGCCGGTTCATGGGCTCCTCCCGCCTGGCCGTGAGGACCCTGTTCGAACGGATGGCGTCCCATGGGCTGCTCGCCGACCCGGACGGGCTGTACGCGGCCATGTTCCCATTCCCCCGACATGCCGTGCATCGGCGACCTGATCGTCATGGACGCCCTGTCCGCCGGATTGCGGGGCGCGGAGTCCGCGGACGGCCGGCGGACCGCATAGGGTGCGGGCGTGATGTCCGTCATGGGGGAAAGGGGCCGATCATGGTTTCCGTAGGAAGGAAGGCGTCCTTGGAGGTGCCGCTGTTCTGGGTGTTCGCGCTTCTGGGCACGGCCGCCGTCTACCGGTGGCTGGGGCTCGGCGTGCAGGCCGTATTGGGTGCGTTGGGGGTCGCATGGCCGTTCTGGGCATGCCTGCCGATAGGCATGCTCCTGGTCGTCGCGCCGGCCTGCGTCTGGCTCGCCCATGAGATGCGACACGCCGTAGGGGATGGCCCCCGCGACGGGGACGCATACCGTCGCATGCCGCCGCACGGGGACGAACCCCGGAAGCCGGCGGGGACGTTTGACAATCGAAGAGCGGAAAACACAATACGCCATTAGGACAGTGGCAGTCCGACGGTCTCCAAAACCGTCCACGGAGGTTCGATTCCTCCATGGCGTGCTTGGCGGCGACGGTCGGCCCGCATACGCGGGCCCCTTCTCGCCGCCGCCCGGGAACGGCCCCTTGCGGGCCGTCCGGAACACGCCCCTTGCCGTGCGGCGTCCCCGGGAAAGCGCGGCCATGCGGGGTAGGGCAGTTCGGTAGCCCGCCAGGCTCATAACCTGGAGGTCGTGGGTTCGAATCCCACCCCTCGCAACGAGGCCTTGGTTCCCGGGTGCGGGAAAGCACGCCGATCGCCGATCGGAGGGGATACGGTCCGAAACCGTTCGGGAACCCCGGCCATGCGGATGTGGTGCAGCGGCAGCACGCCTGCTTCCCAAGCAGGAGACCGCGGGTCCGAATCCCGTCATCCGCTCCATCCGGAAAACCAGAACGATGGATCCGATCCAACAATGGGACTCGCAGCCGTCCTTTCCATGTGGACGCTTCCGGAGAAAACATGGACGAACAGCCTCGGCATGGGCACGCAGCGTCAAGGAATAAGGAAACATGCCATCGCCCCGGTAGCTCAGAGGAAGAGCAGGTGCCTTTTAAGCACTGGGTCCGGATATCGTAATTCCGTCGGGGCACGATGCTTGGTAAATCGCCGAGCATAAGCGCATCAATCTATTATCGGATAGGCTGCGGCAACTTCTTCTTCCGGCCGCGCGCGAAACAAGGGAAGGAAAACACACAGTGCGACGGACCAGGGAAGGGCCTATAACCCAGATCCCATAACAGTCCGTCGTACGGCGCCTCTGTAGCTTAAATGGTAGAGCAACGGTCTGAAGCACCGTGGATGCTGGTTCGATTCCAGACGGAGGCACGAAGCAATCCATCCGATCAATGGACTGCTTTCAGGGAGTGATCGAACAATCGCATCGGAAACGAGACGATAAGATGAGCCGGGCCCGGCAGGGTGGTTTGCGACCGAACCGGCGGCACGTCCAGAGGGGATCTGACATGATCTCGTTTGTCCTCGACGTTGCTGGTAAAACCCAATCCAGTCTCCCGATTCCCCTCCATCTGTCATTCAGGACGGATGGGGAGGACGCTCTTTTTGCAGCTATGGTCTCCGGAGCGACATCAATGAGGACCATGCCGAACACAGCCCGGCACAGGCGTACGTCGTTAAGGGATCGAAATGTGCCATCGCCCTTGTAGCTCAATCGGATTCAGAGCGTTGGTCTACGGAACCAGAGGTTGCGGGTTCGAACCCCGCCAAGGGCACTGCGGGATGCCGGGCGAACCCCCGGCATCCCGCAGTGCCGCGATAGCTCAGACGGCAGAGCGGACGCCTCGTAAGCGTCAGGTCGCCGGATCATGCCCGGCTCGCGGCTCGAACGGATCGCGCGCCCCGTCCGGGGCGGGGCCTTCACTTCCTTTGGCCCCGCCCCGGATGGATTCTCTCTCACTCACGGCCGGCCCCACGCTTGCCGGCATGGGGCGCGCGATCCGTTTTCTTCGGGGCCGTCGCCCAGCGGCAGGGCGCCTCGTTCGCAACGAGGAGGTCGCGGGTTCGAATCCCGTCGGCTCCACCACGCGCAAAACGCAAACGTTCGGAACACATAAGAGAAGGCGTGTCCCGGCGTGCGAAACACACAAGCTAACGGCAGACCCCCTCCCGGCCGTGCGCGTGGAAGGGGAGGGGACGCCCCCATGGCCCGGCGAAGGCGGGCATGCGGTTCCGGTCCGAATCCGGGTGGGGGCGCGCAGGAGGATTGGCGGAACCCTCATCCTCCGCGGCAATTCGCAAAACGTCAGGGCCTCGCCCGGTGTGCCCGCACGGCGAAACACCGGCATGGATGGTGGGCCGTGCGGCAAAGGCGCAGTCCTGCTAAGACTGTTGGGGCGAAAGTCCCTGGCGAGTTCGACTCTCGCACCATCCGCTTGCCGATCTGCAGTGATAGGCCACGGGATAGGGCCTTTGGAATCCAGTCAGCAAAACGGGTTGATCGGCAATGGCGGAATGCAGTCGGGCATACGTGTCCGGCGCATTCGCGCACATTCCCTCATGGTGTAACGGCAGCACACGGGTCTTTGGAACCCTTGGTCTTGGTTCGAAACCAGGTGAGGGAGCGTTTTCGGCGATTACTCCAAACGGATTGGAAGCGGCCTGCAAAACCGTGGGAACGGGTTCGACTCCCGTATTCGCCTCTCAGCGGCAGCAATATTCGTTTCGATTTCTTCCTCTACACTCGACACGATAGTTGTACCGGACATACAGGGAATCAGGCGTCACCCAAGCCGCGAAAACGACGCCACGCCCTTGTAGCTCAGTGGATAGAGCGTCCGTCTCCGGAGCGGAAGGTCACGAGTCCGATTCTCGTTGAGGGCACGCACGAAACTCCGCCAATCATAATGCGTGGAGTCATTCCTCTTCTCTTCTCTCTCACGCCGTCGCGCCTCGTACGGCTCGTGCATCACGAGGCAACGCCCTTGTAGCTCAACGGATAGAGCGCCGGTTTCCTAAACCGGGCGCAGCCGGTCCGACTCCGGCCTTGGGCACTTTTGCCTTGTTAGCTCAGTCGGTTAGAGCGCGGAGCTCATAACTCCAAGGTCGTTGGTTCAAGCCCAACACGAGGCACTAGGATACCGTCGTCAACGTCACCGCCTGTTCTCTCGATCCATGGGGAATGGGATGGAGCGATGGATGGCATTGCAGCCTTTTAGTCCTTTCAGCTTAGGCTAAGCCGTTCAGCGTCGGCATCCGATAATCGCATTGCTAGCTCAGTAGGCCAGAGCACCCTGCTCATAACGGGGAGGTCGTTGGTTCGATTCCAGCGCAATGCACGAGTGCTGTATTTTGACGGTTCCCGCACTCAGTAAAAACGGAACCGTTGGAGTCCCGACCGGCCTCCGTCGTGATAAATCCCCGGTCAGGCGAACGCATGGGTCGTACGATCATGACGCGCAACCATGCGGGGCGTTGGTGTAATGGACAGCACGCCACCCCCTGTGGGTGGAGATCCGGGTTCGAATCCCGTGGCGTCCGCTAGGGAATCCGCTTCCTGATACGATGTCCGCGGATTCCTGTTTGCGGTGTTAGCACAACGGTCAGTGCCTCAGCCTTCCAAGCTGATGATGCGGGTTCGATTCCCGTACACCGCTCGATACGATTCCATGCCAGTTGGGAGTTCCCGGCGGGATGTCATGACCATGCGATTCGTGTCCGATGATCCGCGCCTCCGTTTGTTCGACGGACACGCGGATATCGTCAGCGTCCATCAGCCTATGAGTGGCTGATGCGAACAGCCCCCTGTCGGAGGGGTCGACGCGAATCCGATAAAGCCTATCCGCCCAGTGCGGAAAAGGTTTCCTGCAGCGTGATCGATCACGCT
>JAIJJM010000204.1 GCA_022728415.1 Collinsella sp.
CCTTATTTGAATGAAGATCGAGCGCCTCTTGTTTGGCCATGGACATGACCTTACGCGCACGATCGGTAAAACGGTCTAACATGCTAGTTCCTCTTAGACGAGCTAGTTTTTTCAAACGCAAAGCGCCGCCCCGCGGCAGCGCTTTGGTCTCTTTACCCATATGGAGTATATGTTAACCGTTGGGACCTTTCCCGCCCGTAGCCGTGCGACAACGTCTACAAAAAAGGAATCGCCGGGTGCGGCGGGCGCTCTAGGTTAGAGGCTGTTGCCTAGCAGGCAGGCTCGACACCCATGTCCTCGGCAACGTCATTGACGGCATCGGCAACGGGAGCGCCCGGCATGCGCACGAGCTCCATATGCTGCTCTTCAAAGACGGTTCCCATGGGGAAGGCGCGGCGGAAGACAAAGCGAGCAACCGGACCAGCCGCGAGCAGGTTCCAGGGCAGGGCCATGATAAAGTTGCGCGGGATGTTGATGAGCCATATCATCGGCAGCATCTGCAGGTTTGCGAGCGGGCTGCCGGGCATGTGGAACAGGCCCTCGCACGCACCGTAGAGCGACATGATGATGACCATGGGAACGACCATGCAGGAGCTGACGGCGAGCGTCATGGCAAGAGGAGAGCTCTTGCCCGGCGTGACCAGGAATTTAAAGGCGAAACCCTTGGCCAGCGGGCTGGCGATAAACCAGTCGCAGCACATGGCAAAGACGTAGGCAACGGGGAAGCCGAGCCATGCAGCGGCAATGACCTCGCCGTTGATGGCCCCATGCTGCAGGGCAACGTTGTAGATGCTCATCCAGAGCACCATGCAAAAGCACATGATAAAGGTGAACAGCAGGCTCTCTCGTTTGTTGATAGGCATAAAGGGCATGGTCCTTTCTGTGTTGCGCCGCGACGCACAACAAAAACGGGCGGGCAAGATGGAGCTGTTGGGACTTCATCTCGCCCGCCCGTGGTACGTGCGTCTGCGACTACTTATGTGGTGGAACCAGCCTAGCACGAAACGCATGTGCTTCGTAAGCGTTGAGTTTATGAAGATGCAGGGCACCAATAATCCCCCGACCCCATAAGTTGCGGTGGAATACGGACTGTTTTGGCCCTTTAAGCAGCAATTCAGTCCCTATTTCACCGCAACTCATTTGGTGCAAAGTAGCCTGTCCCCCTTGCACCAATTAGCTGGTGTGGCGCCAGCGAGGGTCGGTGAGGGTTCTCGCCACACCAAGGCCAACGGGTAGAAACGCCACGATGAGCACTGCGCGCACAAACCAGCCGAGCATATTGACCGTATCGAAGGTGCACATGTAATACATCGAGCGATACAGATACAAGCCCGGCACCATAATGACAATCGATGGCACCGTGAGGGCGATACGTGGGTAGGTGAGCTTGATTTCGGCTAAGCTCGCGAGCAGCCCCGATACCAGCGCGCCGATAAACGCTGCTGCCTCGGGAGGCATACCTACGCTCAGGCCCAAGAAGGGAAACAGCGTCGGCGCATCGACGAGCGTAAGGCGCAGGGTATTGGACACGGCGCCGATGAGCCCTGCCGCCGCTGCCATCTTTACCGGGCTGTTGAACATCACCGAGAATCCGAATACGCCGACGAAGCTCATCACCACGCGCAGGAGCGTAAGGGCAAGCGGCGAAAGGCCGAGCGGAGCAAAGTCGTCCGGCGCCAGCCCCACACACTCGGCAACCATCCAACCTACGAGCGTCGCCATCACAATAATCGATACGGCATATGACAGACGTTCGATACCGCTTCGCATGTCAAGCTTGGCGATGTCGAGACCTGCCGTAATGAGCGGAAAGCCGGGAATCACAAAGAGCATGGCGCCGATATAGCCTTCTTGGTGCGACATTGCTCCCGGTATGACCTGGCCAAGGCCGAGCAATGCCAGCAGATATGAGACGCAAGCGAGCGCAACGCCGATCGTCAGCGCACTAAACTGGCCAAGGCCCTGCTTGAGAATATGGGAACGAGCAAAGTTGCCGACACCAGCGCCCGCGAATGCACAGGCCATCTCGATAGGGCCGCCGCCGAGCAAAAAGACGAAGGCGCCGCAAGCACAGGCCGCCGCAAGGCCCTGTTGCCAGGGAGCGTAATCGGGCTTTGAGCTCTCAACGGTCTTAAGCATCTCGTGGTACTCGTGCACGGTAAACCGGCGCCCGTAAATCTCGATTTCCTTTAAGAAGCTCTCCATCATCCAAATGCGATGAGTATTGACTCCCGTTGTGGGTAGGCTGACGACCTCGTTAAAGCAGTGGCCATCTTCGATGCAGGTGCATTCAAACGATAGGAGACTCAGGTCGACGTGAATCGTGACGCCGAGTACGGCAGCAACACGATTCATGGTATCGCGCACGCGCCAGGCACCTGTTCCGCTTGCCAGCATAAGCATGCCGGTGCGGCAGATGATGGATGATTTATCGGTGAGCGGCGCATCGACGGCAAGTTCATCGCCCGCCGTCACGATCTGGTGCCAGTCAGTTTTCATATGGAGCGCGCCGGCACGAACGCCGTGGTGCATAGGGACTCTCGAGAATAGCGAATCGAGGTGCGAAGGCTGTGGGGGTTCCTCTGATTCGTCCTCGTCCTCGTCGGGCTCTTCATCAACAAGGTCGAAAGCATCGAGTGCCGCCGGCTCGCGACGATCGATCAATTCCTCGTCCTCATCATCAAAGTAGTTGAACTGATCGAGCATTTCCTCTTCGATTGCGCGCTCGTTCGCGTCGTCCATATAGACGCTCCCTTCCTGCCGACTAACCCCCATCCTAGGCAGCAGCGGCTAAAGGAAACATAAAAGAGACGGCTGTCATGCGAGCCATGTGCTCAATAACCGTTGGGTAGTCATTGGGGACGTTCTTAAACGACTAGTCATTCAAGAACGTCCCCAATGACTACTAGTCGTTTAAGAACGTCCCCAACGACTACATCGATGTGTTGGCAACGCCAGCGAGCGGACCGCATTTGAGACAAGGTGGCGTGAAACGAAAGGGCGCTGACCTTCTGGTCGCGCCCTTGAAGTTGAACGTCAGATTGTACAGGTGCGGTCCGCGCAGCGACGAGCCGTTACGCGGTTCGTAGAACCGCGTAACTCTTAATACATCTTTGCGCCGGCAGGGATGGAAGCGTCGAGCTGGATCAGGTTGAGGCGCTCCTCGCCCTCCTCCTCGTGGATAGCGCTGATCAGCATGCCGCAGCTGGGGATACCCATCATCTTGCGCGGGGGCAGATTGGTGATGGCAAGCAAGGTCTTGCCGACCAAGTCCTCGGGCTCGTAATAACCGTGAATACCGGAAAGGATGGTGCGGTCGGTGCCGGTGCCGTCATCGAGCGTAAAGTTCAGCAGCTTCTTAGACTTCTTGACGGCCTCGCATGCCTTGACCTTCACGGCGCGGAAGTCGCTCTTGGAGAAGGTATCAAAGTCGACGAACTCCTCAAACAGCGGCTCGACGGCAATCTTGGAATAATCAACCGTGGGCTTGAGCGGCTTGACGAAGGGGCTCACGGCGTTGCCGGCCTCGGCCGCCTTGGCAGCAGCGGCACCGGACTGGAAACCCTTCTCGGGCTTCATGTGCGGGAACAGCAGCACGTCGCGGATGGAAGCCTGGTTGGTGAGCAGCATGACCACGCGGTCGATACCGATACCGATGCCGCCCGCGGGAGGCATACCGTATTCGAGGGCGCGCACGTAATCCTCGTCGTATTCCATGGCCTCATCATCGCCACCGGCCTTCTCGGCCATCTGGGCAGCGAAGCGCTCGGCCTGGTCGACCGGGTCGTTGAGCTCAGAGAACGCGTTCGCGTACTCGTGGCCGGCGATGACCAGCTCAAAGCGATGGGTCAGGCGCGGGTCATCCTCAAAGCGCTTGGCAAGCGGGCTAACCTCGATGGGGTAATCGCACACGAAGGTGGGGCTGACGATGGTGTCCTCGCCCAGCTCGTCATAGATCTCGGCGATGATCTTGCCGGCGGTCCACTCGGGCTTGATCTCCAGGCCCTTCTCGCGTGCGGCGGCAGCAAGCTCCTCAACCGGCGTGTCGATGGTGACCGGCTTGCCAATCACGTCAGAGACGATATCGGTCATGGAACGACTGGCCCACTCGCCGGACAGATCGATGGTCTGGCCCTGGTACTCGATAACCTCGGGATTGCCGATAGCCTTGTTAGCGGCCTTAATGACACCCTGGGCGAGCGCCTTCATACCCTCGAGATCGGAGAAGGCACGGTAGGCCTCCATCGTGGTGAACTCGGGATTATGGGTAAGGTCCATGCCCTCGTTGCGGAAGATACGACCGATTTCGAACACGCGCTCAAAGCCGCCGACGATGCAGCGCTTGAGGTGCAGCTCGGTGGCGATACGCAGGTAGCATTCCTGATCGAGCGCGTTGAAGTGCGTGATGAACGGCTTGGCAGTAGCTCCGCCCTGGATGGTCTGCAGGATAGGGGTCTCGACCTCCATGTAGCCGTCGGACTCCATAAAGCGGCGGAATGTGGAGAGGATCTGCGAGCGCTTGCGGAAGGTCTCGCGAACGTCATCGTTGGCGATCAGGTCGACATAGCGCTGACGATAGCGGGTCTCTTTGTCGGAGAGACCGTGGAACTTCTCGGGCAACGGGCGAACGGCCTTGGACAGCAGCGTCGCGCTCTTAGGGGCAACGGAAAGCTGGCCACGCTGGGTGCGCACGACTACGCCGGTCACGCCCAGGATATCGCCCAGGTCGAGTGCCTTGAGCGTGTTCCAGGCGGCCTCGTCCATATCGTTGATGCGGCAGAACAGCTGGATCTCGCCGGTCGCGTCGCGCACGACGATGAACATGATCTTGCCCTGACCGCGCTTGGCGACCACACGGCCGCCGATCTTCACGACGTCCTCGGTGTCCTCGCCATCGGCGAGCTCGGCGTACTTAGTCTCGATGTCAACGACGTAGTCCTCAATCTCGGAGTGCTCGGGATACGGGTTCTGGCCCGCCTCGAACAGGAAGGCACGCTTGGCCAGGCGGGTGGCGC
>JAIJJM010000205.1 GCA_022728415.1 Collinsella sp.
TTTGAGGCCGAGGCTCCCGGCTCGCCCGAGCGCGAGATGGAGTTTGGCGACCTGCTCTTTGCCCTGGTCAACGTTGCGCGCAAAGAGGGCATCGACGCCGAGAGCGCCCTGCGCGCGAGCACGGCCAAGTTCCGCCGTCGCTGGGCTGCGATGGAGGCTGCTGCGCGCGAGGCGGGCGATGACCTCGCCGCCTGCTCAACCGCTCAACTCAACGACCTGTGGGACCAAGCAAAAGCAAGCGAGTGAGACCTGCGTCTCTCACGGCATCCATTCGCAGAGAAGTCTCTACAAGCAAAAAGCCATATACAACGGAAGATGTGCCAGCTGCGCTTCGGCATCCCACTCGAGTTGTTTAGGGTGCAACACGTAAGCCGTCCCAATTTTCTTGTTAAAGCGCGCGCGGAATCGGTCGAGGGAGATGGTTCCGTATCTGCGTGGCGACTTAACTTCGATGGGGCTGATGCGCGGCTTTCCGGCGGCATTGACATAGGGTCGGGTAACGAGGAAGTCGATTTCCATGCGCTCCTCCTCCTCCTTCTTTCCACTTTGGGAATAAAAGAAGAGCCTGTGTCCATTGGCCTTTAGAGATTGGGCAACGTAGTTTTCGGTAAGCATTCCTTCGTTCAATCCGATGTCGCCGCGAAGCACGGCCCTGTAAACGTCTTCATCGGTATCGTTGTTGTCAGAGAAGGCAAGCGTTACAAGCAGGCCGGTGTCTGCCATGTAGCACTTGAGTGCTGTTTGCTCCATGCTGAGTGAAAGGCCCACGCTCGGCTCGCTTGCGGCATAGCAGATATTGGCAATTCGCGCGTCTGCCAGCCAAAAGAAGGCTTCTTCGTAGGTGCGCATGCGCGCGTTTTTATCAAGTGAGGAAAGCTTGAATCGCTTTTCGTGCCTAGAGAGTTGACCCGGGATGCCATCGAGTACGGAGACGACTTTGAATTCGTAACCGGTTGCAAAACGAGAGATATCGTTGCGATAGAGCTGGACGATTCGGCGTTTCGATGCGTCGACGGGCGCAAAAGCGCGCTGTTCAACATAGATGGATACCGGCTCAGGCATGCCGCCTACGAGCATGTATTCGCGCATAAGGGAGAGCGCTCTGCGATGTAGGGCATCGGGGAGCGGCTTCATTTTGCTAAAGCTCATGCGAATGAGATCGGCCAGCCCCTTTTCGTCCATGCCCCAGAGGAACTCCTCAAAGTCGAGAGGCTCAAGTTCCAAAGACTCTTCCTCGGACGGGATGACGATATCTTTAATGTTCTGCTTGATGCTGAGCAGGGATCCAGTTTCGATGTAGTCGTAACGTCCGTCTGCAACGAGATACTTGATGAGTCCGCGTGCTTGCGGGTACATCTGGACCTCGTCAAAGACGATAAGCGTCTCGTGTTCATAGAGTTTGACGTTATAGAAAACCGAGAGATAGAGGAAGAGCGAGTCGAAGTCAGTGCGATAGTCCTCAAAATATTGCTTAACTTCGGCAGGTGCTTGAAAGAAATCAATGACAAGGCATGACTTGTATTCGGTTTCTCCAAACGTGCGGGCAAGCGTGCTCTTGCCGACGCGGCGGGCTCCTTCAATAAGAAGTGCTGTTTTACCAGCGCTTTCATGCTTCCATTTTAGTAGTGTGTCATAGGCTTTTCGTTTAAGCATGGCTACCTCGTGCACGATATCCAGAACTTTTATAACCTGATTATGCACGATATCCAGAACTTCAAACCCTTAGATTTGCACGATATCCAGAACTTTGCACGATGCGAAGCACATTATTGGCTCTTACATTCGCAAGTCGGGTAGAAACGGAATGCGGATTGGAGATTTTAATGGAGAGGACCTCTAGAGATGAATGCGTGGTGTAAAAACAAGGGACCTAAAGAATGATTTCTCCAATTCATATGTATCCATTGGCTAACTTAGGGCATAATGCAAAAAGTGCGACAAGGCTAACTTGCAAACCAAAGCGCCACATTGGCGCAATGCCGTGTCGCCAAGCATTCAACCCGTTTCCAAGTGAGAGGGAGACAACATGAGTGACATTTTGGACGTCTACGGTCGTGAAGTGCTCGACAGCCGCGGCAACCCCACCGTCGAGGTCGAGGTCGTGCTCGAGGACGGCAGCTTCGGCCGCGCGATGGTGCCTTCGGGCGCTTCGACCGGCGCTTTCGAAGCTTGCGAGCTGCGCGACGGCGACAAGGGCCGCTACCTGGGCAAGGGCGTTTCGCAGGCCGTCGAGCAC
Organism: Collinsella sp.; assembly: GCA_022728415.1. The sequence goes on from JAIJJM010000205.1 coordinate 2,237, forward strand.
GTCAACAACGAGTGCGCCAACGCCGTCGTGGGCCTCGATGCCTTCGACCAGCGCGCCGTCGATGCCGCACTGATTGCCGCCGACGGTACGCCCAACAAGACCAAGCTCGGCGCCAACGCCATCCTGGGCGTATCGCTGGCCGTCGCCCGCGCCGCTGCCGAGTCGGCGGGCCTGTCGCTGTATCAGTACCTGGGTGGCGTCAACGCCCACCTGCTGCCCACGCCCATGATGAACATCCTCAACGGCGGCGTGCATGCCGACAATAACGTTGACTTCCAGGAGTTCATGATTATGCCGGTGGGCGCCCCGAGCTTTGCCGAGGGCCTGCGTTGGTGCGCTGAGGTCTACCACACCCTCAAGGGCGTGCTGCACGAGGCGGGCCTGGGCGGCGGCGTGGGCGACGAGGGCGGCTTTGCGCCCAACCTCAAGACCAACGCCGAGCCGTTCGAGTACATCACCAAGGCCGTGGAGAAGGCCGGCTTTACGCCCGGCGTCGACTTCATGTACGCCATGGATCCGGCCTCGACCGAGTTCTACAACGCCGAGACCGGCATGTACGAGCTCAAGGGCGAGGGCGTTGAGTACACGAGCGCCCAGATGGTTGATTACTGGGAGAAGCTCGTCGACACCTATCCCATCATCTCCATCGAGGATGGCATGGCCGAGGAGGACTGGGACGGCTGGGTCGAGCTTACCCGTCGCATTGGCAACAAGGTGCAGCTGGTGGGCGATGACCTGTTCGTCACCAACACCGAGCGCCTCAAGAAGGGCATCGAGCTGGGCGCCGCCAACGCGATCCTGGTCAAGGTCAACCAGATTGGCACGCTCACCGAGTCGCTCGAGGCTATCGAGACCGCCAAGGAGGCAGGCTACGCTTGCATCGTGAGCCACCGCTCCGGCGAGACCGAGGACTCCACGATCGCCGACCTGGTCGTGGGCGTCAACGCCGGTCAGATCAAGTCGGGCGCTCCGTGCCGCAGCGACCGTATCGCCAAGTACAACCAGCTCATCCGCATCGAGGACGAGCTCGAGGACAGCGCGCGCTACGCCGGCAGGTCTGCGTTCTACAACATTCGCTAAACAAGTGGTGCTCGCGGGGGGGGCGGGGTTGACTCGGCTCCGCTCCACTTCTGATGGCTGCCATTGGGCGCTGGGCCGTGTGGCTCAGCGCCTTTTTTATGTCGAGCAAAGGCTGGCGAAGGAGGTGCGGGCGCTCGTGCTATAACTAAAGGACTAAGCGCAAACAAACCTCAACCGCACAAGGCGCACATGGATCAGATTTACGACAACAGGTATTATTCCGCCGGTTCGCACGAACCGTCGTCTCGTCGTGCACGTACGGTGCAGCTCGGTGGGTCCGGCTACACTGGTGCTGACCGCCCCGCGCAACGTCCGACAAACACCTCGCGTCCCCGTGCTCAAATGAATACGTCGGCGGACCGCCCGCCACGTTCGGCGCGCGCGACGCATGCTTCGCGTACGCAGCGCCCCTCGGCTCAAGCGCACGGAAAGTCGACCAGGCCCTCGAACCGTCTTTTGGGCTCGGACTTCATGCACTTCGCCAACGATAACGCGTTGGTCAAGGCGATCTATGACTTTACGCATGGCTCTCTGCGTCCGCTGTTTATCGGTATCGTGGTGACTCTGGCGCTCGTGAGCCTGTATTTCCCCGTGCGCGACCTGTACGTTGCAAAACGCTCGAACGACATCTTGGCCAAGCAGGTCGAGATTCGCGAGCAATACAGAGATGAGATGAAAAAAGACACTGACAAGTGGCTCTCGGAAGAGGGCATTAAGGATCGGGCACGGGAACTGGGCCTGGTGATGCCCGGCGAGAAGAGGATTGAAGTGCAGGGCCTGGACGGCGATTCGGATTCGTCTTCGAGCAAAAAGTCCTCGAATGCCAAAAAGGCCAGCGAAGTGGCCAAGGAGATTGAGGAAGTCGGCAAGGACGCGCCGTGGTACATTCAGATGCTCGACATGCTGTTTGGTTTTAACGGCGTCGAAGGTCAGACGGTCGCGTCCAGCGGCAAGTAGCGCCCAGAGGGGAGCCCGCAATGGCAGATTGCAAACGATATAAGGTGGCGGCGATCGACCTGGGAACGGTGTCGTCGCGACTGGTGCTGGCGCAGGTCGAGGCCGGGGCGATCGTGGAATCGTCCAAGCATACCGAGATTACCGATCTGGGCGAGGGCGTCGACGCGACGGGGCGCTTTTGCGAGGCGGCGGTCGAGCGCGTGCTCGCCGCATGCCGCATGTTTGTGGACGAGGCGCGTGCCTTTGGGGCCGTGTGCGTCTGCACCACCTGCACGAGTGCCGCGCGCGATGCGTCCAACGCCGCGCTGCTGCTGGACGGCCTGCGCGATCTGGGGCTTGAGCCACAGGTGATTCCGGGTGAGGTCGAGGCGCGCCTGACATTTTTTGGCGTGGCGCACGACTTTGCCGGCGAGCGCATCATTGTTGCCGATTCGGGCGGCGGATCCACGGAGCTCGCGACGGGCGTCTATGCGCCGGAGCGTGGCGTCTTTGCGCTGGAAGGGACGCGCTCGCTGGACATCGGCTGTCGCCGCGTGACCGAGCGGTTTTTCTCGACGCTGCCGCCAACGGACAGTGAGCTTACCGCCGCTGCCGCGTGGGCAGGCGAGCAGTTCGCCGCCTATTTTGAAGGCCTGCCCAACGATTTTGAGCGTGCTGAGCGCCTGGTCGCGGTGGGTGGCACCGTCACCACGCTCGTGGCGCTCGTTCACGAGCTGGAGCCGTATGATT
>JAIJJM010000206.1 GCA_022728415.1 Collinsella sp.
TCCTCGAGGAGCTCGGCATAGACGAGTAAAATGAGCGGCCGCATCCGCATCGCATGGCGAACATCGTTGATGCGGTGCGCTGCGGCCATCGCGACAGAAAGGGCATAAATGTCTGCCAACAAGGCAAAACGCCGCCCGAGTGAGCCTGCGCAGAGGGTCCAGCAGCCTGCCGCCCGCAGTGACGGAGGATGTGTTTTCTTCGCACGCCGACTTGTGTCCTTGCTGGTCGATTATGTAGTGAGCGCGGGGGTCGTTAGTATTTTCTACGCATGCGCGTACATTTTCTACCTCGATACGTCCACCTCCTCGCAGGGCAGCTTGATGCTTCTGTGTGCAATCCTGTTCGTATTGCAGACGACGATCTATGTCCCATGGAAAACTGGGGCGAGCGTGGGAGAACACCTGTTGCGCCTCAGGGTCATCCGGTGGGATCGTCGCGCCCGCACACCCTCTCAGATATTTGTTCAGGAGTGCATAATGAAAGTCGTCTTCGGCCCGTTCACTATCGTGCTGTTTGTACTCGATTACGTGATCGGCGGCCTACTGCTGCATCGCGATCCCGATCACGAGTTCGCACTCGATTCTATTTTGAAGATCCACGTCATCCCCAATAGACAATCATCCTAGATGGAGGATTACCATGTCCGTGCACCCACTGATTAAATCCCTAAAGGCAAGTCTCATCGTGAGCGTTCAGGCCTATCCCGGCGAGCCGCTGCGCACGCCCGAAACGATGGCGCAGATGTCGCGTGCCTGCGAGTTAGGGGGCGCAGCGGCTATCCGCTGTCAGGGGCTTTCCGATATTGCTGCCATCAAAGGCCGTGTCGAGGTGCCAGTCATCGGTCTGTGGAAGGACGGGCATGAGGGTGTCTATATCACGCCCACGCTGCGTCATGCCCGCGCCTGCGTCGCCGCAGGTGCTGATATCGTGGCCGTCGACGCGACCGACCGTCATCGTCCCGACGGTAAGTTGCTCGAGGATACGGTGCGCCCGCTTCAGGAAGAGGGGGTGTTGCTCATGGCCGACTGCATGACTATCGAGGACATTCGCCATGCGTACGAGCTGGGCTTCGACTTGGTTTCCACCACGCTGTCGCACAATAAACCTGCGATTGAGACGTCATTGAACGAAGGACCCGATCTACCGTTATTGCGCCAGGCCGTCGAGGAGTTTCCAGATTTGCCAATCATCTGCGAGGGACATGTGCATACGCCGCAAGATGCCCGCGCTGCCCTCGACGCTGGCGCCTGGGCCGTGGTGGTTGGGACGGCTATCACACATCCTACGAGCGTTACGAGTTGGTTTAAGGCGGCTCTTGACGAGTAGGGTTGTCATGGCATCGCTCTCGTTTTGTTGCGTGCTTTATGCGTCATGTCGAAAAAGCACGCCTTGATTGGTGCTGATTGCAGATGCCAGTAGAGACTCCCATAAATCGAATGGCGTGTTACAGCGTAAACAGTTAGCCCCGGTACGACCGCTGATTCAAGTCGCCGGGGCTCAACCCATCTCGCGCTGGAGGTTCCGGGCGAGGAGGCCTCCAACGAGTGGTTGGAGGCCGTGGACGATGAGGAATACCTTAAAGCAATCATGGTGAATCGTAAAATCCACCTCTGATGCCATGACCGTCGAGAGCCGTGCCGACGCCGCGCCTTACTCAGAAGTCGCCTTGCGTGGCAAACACTGGAAGATCCCCGCCAGGCAGAGGATGTCCACGGCGGCCATGAGTATCTGGGGAGGCTCGGCGACGAGGTTCGAGTACGTGCACGCCATGGTAATCACTATGAACGGAACCAGCATCGCCGCGTACAGGAGGCGCCTGCGCGCGCTCCTCTGCATGGCGAACCCCCACGTGCCCGCGCACAGCGCGACGGCCATGTACCCGAGCGCGTCCTTTGCGCTGGACAGGACGTTCGCAAGATAGCCCGCGCTGCCGGACTCAAGTGCGCTATAGGCGGCAAGGGCGGCCGTGTACCCGTAGTAGCCCAGGCACAGGCCGGAAAAGAAAACCAGAACCCTCCAGAACGCCCTTTTGGGCTCCGTGTTCCCGAATGTTATGAGCGCAACCACCACGAATGGATAGATGTCGATGTCGGAGACCAGGAACCTGAATCCTAGATGGGGCGAGTTCAGTTGGTCGGACAACCACGGAACGACTGTCTGGCCCAGGAGGCCCACCAGCGCTGCGAAGACGAATAGTGCGACATACCCGTTTGTTCGTCTGCCACATTGCATGACTGCCGTCCCTTCTCCGCATGACGGATAACAAAGACATGTCATTTGTCAGGTCTATTCAACCGACGCTCGAGCCGTCAACTCGTTTCATTCTACACTTGGAGTCCACGGCGTCGCGCACAACGCGGGAATGCCCGCCAGTTTAGATTGGCGCGTATCAGAAGCGTGTTTGTGCACTCCGGCATCTCGTAGGCTCCATTTTCTCACGCAAACGGTTTATCGGCCCAATCAGTGTGCGGTGTGGGCGGTATGCGAACTGTGTAATATGCGGCATTTGAAGAAACCGTGTGGATGGAGGGGTGGCTTCGGCCTCGTCGCGCCCATGGGTATCAGTGCAAAACGATGATGGCGTCGATTAAGGAGATAGCTATGGCAACGTCAACGCTGGACAGTTTTATGAGCCTACTGTTGGGACGCTTCGACAACCGCGAACAGTTTGAGGCGAAGAAGGCGGCCGGGGAGGTGTTTCCTTTCGCCCGCCATGTCAACACCGCATGCAACGATAAGATTTTAGGTCTACCGGCAGATTTCCCCGGCGTATTCATGATCGAAGAGAGCTATTACGAGACCGATGGGAAAAAATCCTCGTCACCCCATTTGTTTCTCTTCACCGAGGAGTCGGAAGGTGTTTTGCTGACCTCCTACGATGCGCCGGAAGGCAATGACAAGCGTACGCTCTCGTATGACACCATGGTTCCTGCAGAGTATGCTTCGCTTAAGGAGTCCGGAAAATTTGTGCCCGCGCTCTATCGTGAACGCGACGGCGTGTGGGAGGGCGGATCGGACTCGATGTTTACGCCGGTCATGAAGTTCCATCTTTTTGAGCGATTCTCGGCCGATGCTCTAGAGGTGACTGAGACCATGGAAGTAAACGGTAGGCGCGTCTTTGGGTTCGACGACCCGATTGTCTATCACCGCGTCCAGGACTAGGCCGTATGTCCCCCTCATTATCTATGGTACCTGCCGTGGTTTGTTCGTCGGGAGGGACAAGAAGCCGCCTCCCCATAGGGAAGGCGGCTGTGAATTCGTTACCGGATGATTGAGGGATTAGCGTTGGTGTTCGCGGCGCTTGGTGAAGATACCCAGCGCTGCGAGGGAGGCCCCGGCAGCAGAGATGATGCCCGCGATGCCCAGACCCGCGTCGCCTGTTTTGGGGAGGTCCTTGCCGGACTTCTGGGAGGTCTTGTTGCCGGAAGATTTGACATTGGCTTTCTTAGGTGAGCCGTTCTTATCGCCGTTGGCGTTATCGCCCTTTTCGGTCTTATCGCCGGTGTTCGGGGTTGTGGTGCCGGGGGTTGTGGTGCCGGGTGTCGTCGTGCCGGGCTTGCTGGGCTGGGCGATCACGAGGGTGGCGGAGCCGACCTGTTCGTTGTTGTAGCCGTTGCCGTCGTACATGAAGCCGATCTGGTAGGTGCCCGGTTTCCCGTTCTGGATGTCGGTCAGCTGCGTGCCCAGCATGACGTGGAAGTTGCTGTCGTTCACGACGGAGCTACCGTTGACCTCGGCGGTCTTGACGAGCTTCTCCTTGATGAGAGCGATGAGCTTGTTCGTGCTGAGACCCTTGACGTCGCTGGGGGCAAGGGTTGCGGACTCGGCAAACTCGAAGACGCCTTTCTTGGTGATCGCGACCTTAAACGTAACCTTCGCAGGATCTGCAACCGTCCACCGCTGTGCGGCGGCATCCCACTTGAACGTCGCGGTCAGCTTCGAGGCGCTCTGGTCCCATGCCACCTTGTCGAGGACGACGGGCGGAACCAGCGGGCGGTAGTAGTAATCGATTGCGGACGAGTTGACCGTCACGTCGGTGTACCAGGCGCCGTCGGTGCCCTTGTGCGCCGCTGCGATGGAGAAGGAGCCGGCGGGCAGGGCATGCTGTTCGTTCGTGATTCCTTGGCCCATGACGGTCAGCAGTATACCGCCCTTCGTGGAGGACACCGTGTCCGCGGTGAGCGCGGGCGCCGCCTCGCTGGCGGAATCGGTCACGGTCAGCTTGGCCTCGGCGATCTTTTTGCCGTCAAAGAACTGAATCGTGTACGTTCCGGGCTTCTTGTTCTGGAGATCGCCTGCGCTGTTGCCGAAGCCGACGTCGACCCTGTCCTTGATGTCGCGGCCGTTATAGGTCGCCTCGACGAGCATCAGATCCTTGAGCTGCCACTTGAGCTGCATGAGGTTGCCCTTGAGCTGGCTCGCGTTGATGGTCGCGTTCTGCGCCTTGACATTGTAGCCGCTCTGCGCATCCTGGGCGGCCACCGGGGTGGCGTCCGCCTGTGCGGCGAGAGCCGTTGCAGGCATCGCCGCCGGTGCCATAATCAAAGCGGTACCCATGACGGTGACAATCGCGTGCTTAAGCTTCATATCTATCTCCTTTTGACGAACGTCATATGGAACGGTTGTTATGATATGAACCTCAGAATTGCAGGACGTATGGCGACCGTAAAGAAATCGCGATGAACTGCCCAGTGAGCTGCCTAGATGAGTCGTCTATATAAACGGTATTGCCGATTGTGTCAGCATAGGCTCGTCATCTTAGTCGTCAAGGTACCTATATCTGCCTGTTTGCTTCCTAAGGAATAGGTCAGATTTCTGCCCGTGAGTTGGCCGCGAAAACGCGCACGGGGATGTAAAAGGGGGCTGAGTGACATTGTGTGTGCCACTCAGTCCCCTTTTGCGATAATGCCAAACTAAAATGACACGAAGTTGTGGGCGTTAGTCAAACAGACTCGGCATATCGTTTTCCTTCATGAGGGC
>JAIJJM010000207.1 GCA_022728415.1 Collinsella sp.
ACCAGATTGTAGAACTGGAAAACAAAGCCGACGTCGGCGCGGCGGTACTCCACGAGCTGCGCCTCGTTGGCGGCGCTCACATCGCGCCCGTCCACCGTCACGGTGCCGGAGGTTACCGTATCCATGCCTCCCAGAATGTTGAGCGCCGTGGTCTTGCCGGCACCCGAGGCGCCCAGGATAATGGCAAGCTCACCGCGCTCAACGGTAAAGCTCGCGCCGTCGAGCGCGTGAATGCGGGCATCGCCCTCGCCGTATGCTTTGATGACGTCTTTGAATTCGATATAGGCCATCGATCGGTTCCCATCTGGTCGGATAACTCTTTAGTATTACCCATTTCGCACCTACCAAAAAGGGACAGGTTCATTTTGGCAGGTTTTATATGGGGAAACGGCAGTCATAGATGAGGAGCCGGGAAGGCAGAGAAATCATCGACGGGGTCAGGCCGACCGCCAAACACAACGCACGTATCTCAATCTGTCAGCCAAATCATTCGAACAGATGTTTGTTTCTATGATATGATTCCGTTATCTAAGCAGGCCAATACGCAGAAAGGCGGCCAACATGGCGTTCGACTTTAAGAAGGAATACAAGGAGCTCTACAAACCTGCAAGCAAGCCGAGTATCGTAACTGTCCCGCCTATGAGCTACGTTGCCGTTCGCGGAAAGGGCGACCCAAATACTGAAGGTGGCGAGTATCAAAACGCCCTGCCGCTGCTTTACGGCATCGCCTATACCGTCAAGATGTCGAAGAAAGGCTCAAGGAGTATCGAGGGCTATTTCGACTTTGTGGTACCGCCGCTCGAGGGTTTCTGGTGGCAAGACTCCCCGAGCGGCGACATCGATTATGTACGCAAGGACGATTTCAACTTTATCTCGTGCATCCGCCTGCCCGATTTCGTCAGCCGAGATGATTTTGACTGGGCAGTCGCGGAAGCCACGACCAAAAAGAAACTGGACTTTTCCGCCGTCGAGCTGCTTAAAGTTGACGAGGGTCTCTGCGTTCAATGCATGCATACCGGACCCTTTGACAGCGAGCCGGCAACCGTAAACGCCATGCATGAATACACGGCCGAGCAGGGCTATGTCCCCGACTTCTCAGACACCCGTTTACACCACGAAATCTATCTCTCCGATCCACGCAAATGTGCACCGGAGAAACTTAAGACCGTGGTTCGTCATCCTATCAAGCGCGCTGAATAGCGTGGAACGCTGCCCCGCGCATCAGGTTTTAGGCCAGTCAACCAGCCACTCCAAGGTCATCCGGCAGTTTCCTTGACGCAGGCTACCGCATCTTATAATCTTGTAATACTAAAGCTGGAAAGCCTCTCAACGATGCGCAACTCCAGCTCTTTTTATATCAAGAGAGCAAGTGTCGGAAAGCAAAATGTCAGAAAGCAGCGCTTTGAGCAGAATCAAACGCCTGCTCAACACCTATAACGGTCTCGTGCTTATGGGTGCCGTCGGGATCCCCGTCGGAGTTATCGTTGGCGCCATCTGTGCCCTCTTTGGTCGCGTGCTCCTGGCGATCGGCGCCCTCCGCGACGAGCACATCACCCTGCTCCTTCCCTTCTTCGCCCTCATGGGCTTGGCCATCGTATTTGCCTACCGCACCTGGGGCAAAGGCACCGATCGGGGCATGAGCCTGGTATTCGACGTAGGCCACGGGCGCGAAGACGCCATCTCCCCGCGCCTGGTGCCGCTCGTTATGCTGAGCGCGTGGGGAACGCACCTCTTTGGTGGCAGTGCGGAACGCGAGGGCGTAGCGGTGCAGATCGGCGCCACCATCTCACATTGGATCGGCCGACGCCTGCCTTTCCGAGACCCCGGCAACACGTTTTTGCGTATTGGCATGGCTGCCGGCTTTGCCGGGCTCTTTCGAACGCCACTCGCCGCCACGGTCTTTGCTATCGAAGTACTGGTCGCAGGACGCATGGAATACCGCGCGCTGTTTCCCACGCTGGGATACGCCGCCGTCTTTGGCAGCGCCACCAATACGCTGCTCGCACCCATCCTTATTGGCTGCGAGGTCTTCGGTTTCGGTAATCTGCCGGCGTTCTTCATCGTCTGCGTCGTGGCTTATCTGTTCAACATGGACAGATCGATCTACGCCCTGCAGAAACGGGCGTAGAAAGATGTCCAAGCAGGTGGTCTCAACCGGAAACGGCGTCCCGCTCTGAGGCTGTATTCCGGGACACGGTTTCCGCTTGGGACGCCATTCGGAAAGCGCACCCCGCTTTAAAACGAAATTCCGGGACGTGGTTTCCGTCTGAGTCTCCATTCGGAAAGCGCGTCCCGTTCTTTCACGGCGTCTTGGCTATGCAAAGTGCTCGAACGTTATTCCTCGTACGCGCCCTCAAGCCGAAGCAGCCACTCCTTGCGATCAAGCCCGCCGGCATATCCGTTGAGCGAACCATCGGCGGCAACTACGCGATGGCATGGCACGATGATCGAAATGGGGTTACGCGCAACCGCAGCCCCCACCGCACGAGGAGACACAACGGGGGCCTCATTACCCGGCACGCGATGCTTGGCCGCGACACGCTGGGCAATCTCGCCATACGTAGCAACGTCGCCACGCGGAATAGAAAGCAGCTCGTACCAAACTTCACGCTGAAACGCCGTGCCAATCATATGCAACGGCGGCGTAAACCGAGGCTCCTGCCCCGCAAAATAAGCATTCAGCCAAGCCCAAGAACGCTCAAGCACCGAAGAAGCCGCGCCATTTGCCGGACCTACCGACGACATGCCACCAGTACCGGAAACCGCATCGGCGCCTGCAACACGTTCGGAGTCTTCCCGAAGAAGCGTAGAGCCAAAGTGCTCCTGCCCCTCAAACCAAAGCCCCGTCAAACCGCGGCCATCAGCGGCAAGCAGGATTTCGCCCAAAGGCGAAGCAAACGTCGTCGTGACCACCGGCGGCTCCTTTCAAAACTTCGCAAACATCATACCGCGAACTGTGCAGACAACCCCCGCAGATACGCCCGGACAGACTCGATTGTCCAAGGGAGGGCGTTTTCCCTCTCAATATTGGCCGATACCGAGTCGAAACGCCCAAAACGATGTCCGGCAAAAACGAAGGTGAATGGTTTTCCGAGAAGTGAACGAGTAAAACTAGAGCCCCGAAGCATCCGCATTTTTTGATTGCAAAACAGCAGGATTCATGCGATAAAACCTCAGGAAATGGCGACCAAAATATGCCGATGCTTCAAGGGTCCAAAATAGGTCGTTCACTTCCCGGGAAACCATTCACCTTCGATTCGCACTAACCCCAAAGTCACCCCAGGCAGCAGGAGCAGCGCGCCGCGGCTCCCGGCCGCGCTCCACAGTCCCCCAAGGCGGCAGGCGCAAAGCGCCGGGGCCGCCGCCGGGACTAGGGCCTGCAACGGCCACGTGCCCCCACATCAGCCCAGCGGCCTCAATCAACAACGGCCCCATCGCAGGCCGCTCGCAGCAGCGTCACCGCAGGCGGGGACCAGGCTTAGTTTTCAGAACACTCCGCAGACCAGTGTGGCGCCTTGTCCGCGGCTCCGAAGGAGCAGGGCAAGGCGCCACACATGGTCGAGGACGTTTTGAAAGCTCAGCCCGGCCCCCGCCGGACAGGTCACACTACTCGCAGAGCAGCTTAGCGATCTGGACGGCGTTGGTTGCCGCGCCCTTACGGATTTGGTCGCCGCAGCACCAGAAGGTGATTCCGCGCGCGGCCTCGGGGTTCGAGATATCGCGACGCACGCGGCCGACCCAAATCAGGTCCTGGTCGGAGGTATCCATCGGCATGGGGAAGCGGTCGTGCGCATCCTCGGCAGCCATATCGTCGACCAGCTTGACGCCGGGAGCGGCAGCCAGCGCAGCACGGGCCTCCGCGACCGTAATATCGCGCTCAAACTCGAGCGTAATGCTCTCGGAGTGCGAACGCAGCACGGGCACGCGCACGCAGGTGCAGTTCACGCGCAGCTCGGGCAGATGCATGATCTTACGGCCCTCGTTCTGCAGCTTCATCTCCTCGGAGGTAAAGCCTTCCTCCTTGACACCGCCGATCTGCGGAATCAGGTTGCTCGCCAGCTGGGCGGCAAACGCGCGCGGCTCGGGAATCTCCTCGCCGCGACCCAGGGCGGCCAGCTGAGCCTCGAGCTCGGCCATACCGGGAGCGCCGGCACCCGAAGCCGCCTGATACGTCGAGACGATCATGCGCTTGACACCGGCGAGCTGGTGCAGCGGCCACGTGGGAACCAGACCGATAATGGTCGCGCAGTTGGGATTGGCGATAAGGCCGTGATGCCACTTGATATCGTCGGCATTGATCTCGGGCACGACCAGCGGCACCTCGGGATCCATGCGGAAGGCGTGGCTGTTGTCGACTACGACGGCGCCGCGCTTGACGGCCTCGGGCAGCAGCTCCTTTGCGATGTCGTCGCCGGCGGCGCCAAGCACAATATCGCAGCCCTCAAAGGCCTCGGGGCAAGCCTCTTCAATCACGATCTGCTCGCCGCGGAACTCGACGGTCTTGCCCGCAGAACGCGCGCTCGCCAGCAGCTTGAGCTTGCCAACCGGGAACTCCTGCTCGTTGAGGCACTCGAGCATCTGGGTGCCCACGGCTCCCGTCGCGCCCAAAATAGCAACCGTGTACTGTTTCATGCTTCCCCCTTTAAAGGTTTTGGCTTTTGCCCGCACGACGAGCAGGCCGATTATTGTTGCCAGTGTATACAAGAACGGGGCGGACACGAAACCCGCCCCGTCGAGACGAAACCGAAATGAAACGCCCCGCCGTAGATTTATGAGACATGTCCCAAAAACATCACCGGGATGTCAGCTATTTGTGGAGCGCGGCCAGGGCGGGATCGACCGGCGCGGAAGCCTCCAGGTCGGAGACCTTCACAATGCCATTCTCGTCGGAGAAGGCACGGTAAATGGTCTGAATCGCCAGATCGAAGTCCTTCTCCTCCACGCCGATGATGATGT
>JAIJJM010000208.1 GCA_022728415.1 Collinsella sp.
AAGAAACCCTGCAGGCAATCATTGACAATGATTCTTTGGATGAGTCCAAAAAGAAAGATGCGGTCAATGAAATGATTACACTGACGGATATTGCGGAGAAAGAGTCCAATGCAGAAATGATGCTGGAGGCAAAAGGGTTTACGGATGTGGTTGTCAGTATGAATGATGACGGCTGTGATGTGGTTCTTAATATGGGGGAGGCAACCGATGCCAAGCGGGCGCAGGTCGAAGATATCGTCACCAGCGCAAGCCCAGCGCGCGACAAACTCGAGCTCTTCCGCAATCTCTTTACTGGCCGCAAAGATGTTTACGCTCATGGGTACCGCAGAAAAGACGGAGGAATTGGCTATACGCCCGCCTGCGCAAATGAGTGGAAGTCAGGCATTTGCCCCAAAGCAAGCCACCAGAGAGTCAAATGTACGGAATGCAGCAGCCGCGTCTTCCCCGAGTTGAGCGATGCCGCGATCATCGCCCATTTCAGAGGCAATGACGATAGGCTTCGAGACGTTATAGGCCAATATGTGCTCGATAAAGACAGTAACACGAAAGTCCTGGTCATCGATTTTGACGGAGCCGATTGGAAAGAAGCGACGAATGCCATTCGACACGTCGCAAAAAGCCACGGAATCGATGTCGCAGTCGAGCGATCGAGATCGGGCGACGGAGCACATGTCTGGTTTTTCTTCCTAGAGCTCGTCAGCGCAAAGACCGCACGAGATTTTGGAAGCAGCCTTATCACCGAAGCGGCGATACTGAACAAGACGATCACCTTCAAAGCATTTGACCGAATGCTGCCCGCGCAGTCCACCATTCCTGAGGGCGGCTTTGGAAATCTCATAGCGCTGCCTTTTCAAGGAAAAGCGCAGCGAAAAGGGAACAGCGTATTTGTTGACGAGCAATTTGAGCCCTTTCCCGATCAATGGCTTTACCTTTCGCAAATCCAGTTAATCCCGCGCGTGACGGTGCAAAATCTGATCGAGAGCATCGAAAATAGGTCACATGGAATAGCGGCTGCTGCAGCGGCAAACACCGGTGTGCCACATTCCCAGAGACTGCGAAAGCGGCTTCCGCTCACACCGCGGGACTTCCCGTCATCGCTGTCCGTCACGCAGGCCGATATGCTCTATATCCCCGAAAAATCTCTGAGTCCCGCAGCTCAAATGGAAGTCCGCAGGCTTGCAACATTTGCCAACCCGGAATTCTTCCGCGCACAATCTATGCATCACTCGGTATACGGCAAACCGCGGTTCATAGACCTCAGCGAACTTAGAGATGGCTACGTCGCGATTCCCAGAGGCTGCAAGGTTCAACTTGAGCGGCTGCTTCAAGAAGCCGGCGTTTCTGCCCACTATTCAGACAAACGCAAGTCGAGCAATCCAATTGTGATGGCATTTAAAGGGACTCTTCGCCCTGAACAGCTAATTGTCGCTGAACAGATGCTCGGCTACGAAGACGGAATCATGTCCGCACCGACGGGGTTCGGCAAAACCGTCATCGGAGCTTATCTTATTGCTGCCATTGGACTTCCAACGCTCGTCATCGTTCCTAAAACTGCGCTCATTGCCCAATGGAAATCCCAACTCGAACGATTTCTCGACATCACGGACAACAGAGAGCCCGTCCGAACCCCCAAGGGACGAATCAGCAAAAGACAGCCTCCGCTCATTGGGCAAATCGGAGGAGGCAAGACCGCCATAAGCCGTCTCATCGACATTGCTTCATTCCAGTCGCTATCCGGCAAGGATCCCCAAACCGGTGAGTCATTAGCCAAGGAGTTCGTTCGCGACTACAGTCTCATCATCTGTGACGAATGCCACCATGCGGCCGCGCCACAGCTTGAGCTTGTCCTCAAGTCCGCTCCTGCCAAATATGTATATGGCCTTTCCGCAACGCCCGAGCGTTCGGACGGACTCACGCGGGCACTCTCGATGCTCTGCGGCCCGGTTCGCTATGTCGTCGATCCAAAAACGCAAGCAATCCAACAGGGGATTCAGCGCATTGTTAGACCGCGTTTCACCGGAATTCGATTACCCACCTACGAACCAGGAGCATCCTTTAACCAAATTCTCGATCTCCTGTGTGTACATGCCGCGAGAAACGAAGCAATTATCGAGGACGCCCTCGAGGCCGCATCAAACGGCCGGCATCCGCTTGTGCTATCTAAAAGAAAAAAGCATGCCGAAGAGCTATGCAGGCTACTTCAAAGCCGCGGACACGAACCCATACTCTTAACCGGAGAAATCGACGCCAAAGAAAGAAAAGCAATACTGAAGAGTCTTCCCAACTTTGAGCATGAGCATCGAATCATCGTCGCAACTGAAAGTCTTCTGGGCGAGGGCTTCGACCTGTCTTACCTTGACACTTTGCTCATTGCCACTCCAATATCTTGGGACGGCAGCATAACGCAGCAGGCGGGTAGGCTACACAGAAGCCACGAGGGCAAACAGCGGGTTGAGATATTCGACTATGTTGACCTGTCGATACCCATGTTCGCGCGCATGTACCAAAAGAGGCTCAAGACCTACGCTAAGCTGGGGTATGAAGTCTTTGCGGCAAACGACAACAGACAGGACGAACGAAACATCCTCGTTAGGTCGGCAAGAGCCGTGGAGGCTTTAGTGAATGACATCGAGAACGCATCGAAAAGCATTTTTATTGCCGCACCCTACGCGTCCGCCGCTTGCCTTGAAAAGCTCGCCGCTGCACTCGCGGATGCCGCTACCCGTGGAATTGCCCTTGAGATTTCTATTGCTTCGACTCCGCGCGACGACGTGAAAGCGATTTTTGCCGAGATGAACGTCAACTATCTCATCAAAGCCGAAGGACGCCTGTGCGCATCAGTGATTGACGAGGAAACTGTCTGGTACGGAGCTATTCCGTTGCTGGTTTTCCCAAAGAAAGAAGACTGCAGCATTCGTTTCAAAAGCAGCGAAGTCGCAGCCGAGCTTTTGAGCGAAATTCAACGAGAAGTGGAACCGGAGGCTGCGGCGACGAACGGGGTACCCCCAGCAGTTGCGGTGAAATAGGGACTGTTTTTGGCTTATCAGCCGCCAATCAATCCCTATTCCACCGCAACTTAGAAATCGGCGATCAGCCCTGCGAGCCCTGGAACAGTTCCTCGTGCGAGCCCATTCTCACCAGCCGGATCACCGGATTAGTCTTATGCAGCAAGTAGAGAACGACCACATCGACCAAGCCATCGGATAGATGGAAATCGATGTGGCCGTTGTAATTGCCACCCGGGTTTGAGAGCTCGTGCGCACCATATTCCGCGGGAAGCGAGCCGTGGGCTGCAAGCTCTGCGACGGCCGCCTTAAACTCGGTTTTTAGCTGCAGATGGACGCACATCGTCCGTTTGTAATCCGCCTTAAACTGGGCCTCGACTTTAATCTCAAACATCGTTAGTCCTCATCGAGGAACGACATCAGATCGTCCACGTTGTCGAACGACGAGCTGTCGTCTGGTAAAATCCCCAGCTCACGAGCCTCGGCGATCACCATGGCGCGCCTCGTCACCTCGTTGGGAACTTCAGGTCGACCCACAATCTCAAACGGAATCTTTCGCTGATTCACAAGCTGCCGAACAGCAAGGTTGAGATACGAATTGAGACTCAGGCCAACCGAATCCAAAAACTCAATCGCCTGCTCCTTGAGTCCCTCTTCGATGCGAACCGTCGTAGGCTTAACCGTTGCAGTAGACATACGCGACCTCCTCGCCTCGACTTTTGCATCAGTATACCCCATTTAGATGGCAGCCTGATGTTAGATAGCATCAGACTGCCGTTCACATTACTGCAACCCACATTGCCGCAACGGCAGACACGCTCGCTCTACATCAGCCCGCTCAGGGCAATGTCAACGGCTTCGTTGAGGTCGTCGGTGATGTGCACGAGCTCGGGATCGAGCGGGCTGATCATACCGGCGTCCATCACCGGACCGTTGAGCCAGTCGAACAGGCCCTGCCAGTACTCGGTTCCCACCAAAACGAGTGGCATGCGCTTAACCTTGTGCGTCTGTACCAGCGTGAGCACCTCGAACATCTCGTCGAGCGTGCCAAACCCGCCGGGAAACACAATAGCGCCCGAGCTGTATTTGACGAACATGGTCTTGCGCACAAAGAAGTAGCGGAAGTCCATACCGAGGTTCACATATTTGTTGAGCCCGTGCTCGTGCGGTAGCTCAATGCCCAAACCAACTGACTTGCCGTTGACGCTTGCCGCTCCCTTGTTGGCCGCCTCCATGATGCCGGGGCCGCCACCGGTGATAACCGCCACGCCGCGCTGAGCAATCTTACGGCCGACGGTGCGCGCCGCCTTGTAGACCGGATCCGTCTTGGGCGTGCGGGCGCTGCCGAAGATGGTCACTGCGGGTCCGAGCTCGGCCAGCGCGCCAAAACCATCGACGAATTCTGCCTGAATACGAAGGACGCGCCATGGATCGGCATGCAACCAGTCGGTTGAATCCTCGGGCGCCAGCAGGTTGGCGTAAGTGTTGTCCTTAGGAATCATGGGACCGCGCATGACCACGGGACCGCGCCGATACGTCTCGTCGTAGGCCGGCTCGCCCTCGACATTCTCGTTCTTAATCATGGGTACTCCTATCGAGAAAAAGAAAAACGGGCGGGGCTGACGCCATGCGTCAAACACCCGCCCGAACATCAACTATTCGATATGGTACCCACGATACATCAAGCGCTTGCAAGGCATCGGTCAGCAGCCGCGCAGACGGTGTTAGCGAACGTGATGACCGGCCGACGTTCGCCCCTTGCCGTTGCCCGCGCTCTGCAAGCGCCCGCGCCGCTCCTAGTAATCCACCGCCGCAGGGCAGTTCATCCAGTCGCTCACAAACGCGCCGTAGCGGCCCTCGATAATGGCCTGGCGGGCACGCTGCATAAGGTTGAGCAGGTAGTAGATGTTGTGCATCGACAGCAGAATACCGCCGAGCATCTCCTT
>JAIJJM010000209.1 GCA_022728415.1 Collinsella sp.
ACACAATTATTACAATGAAAAGGTATAGATAAAAAACCAGTGTTTTATTTAACAGAACCGCCTTATCCACTTTTTATAATACCAATTGATTAGATTAGCCAATTTGTTGCTATTTTACATAACATATTTTTATCAAAGTTAATTGATTGTTGCGTTTATGAGCACCGGCCGTAAGCCCGTTATGTTATTGTTTCATTAGTAATAATCACTTAAATGTATCGATGAAACAGGTATGACTTAGCGGGAGTGATTGTTTCTGAGTGAACAGAGACCACTTTCGCCTGATAAATGAAAAATGAGCGATTTTTGCAAGTTAGTTTTTCTATAGCCGAGTACGCTCAGCGCCTCGCTTGATTACAATGAGGTTGCTGCTATGAGTCCTGATAATATCAGTTCTGCTGTCAATCGCTTCTCAGGTTGGCCATCTAATGATCCTCTAAAAACAGATAAAGAATCAATGACATCACCCATGACTGTGCAGGTAATAAAGATGATTGCCGCCATCCTTGACCCACATCGGATAGTCGTTGGAATCGATACACTTTATACAACGCAGCGCGAAACATTTACCTCAGAGAGTCAACAGCTCATTGAATCAGCATTGCAAACACTTCATGTGATGAATTTAAATAACCTGGAAACAAATCTCGATGAGGAAGGTCACTATCTGGCTTTTGGATATAACGTTGACACTCCTGACAGAATAACCGTTTCTGCTTATAATGAAAAAAAGCCTGGCTGCTATGGCCAATGTCTTTTAATACAGGATGACGAAACAGACTTATTTAACCTGATAAAAGTTAAAATTTTTGAAGCCAGGCATAATTATGTCGCTCAATTGATGAGCGATCCGGAATTTATGTTCAAATTTAGTTATAGCGCTCAACAAAATAGATTAGAACCTCATCTTCTGGTTCCCACTTATTTCCCTCTAAAAACAAACGAACCGGTTACGCAAGAGGATGTACTGTTACTTTATCGTTTCTTTAAAATGGATGGTGATTTTAATATATTAACATCAGATGAATACATGAGTATCATGACACCTCTGATGAAGTGTGAGCGCAGCATCCACGACCACAACAGGTATGTGACGGGCAAAGATACCCTTCTTCTGGACTATCCTCCTTCTGGTAACCAGATATATTTCCATATTTTTCCTGACGAATCAGCAACACTAGTCCTTTATTTTTCAAACAATGACATTGAATGTTTCGTCTTTGAAAGAGATATTCCGAGCCAGTATCGCTTTTTCAAAATGTTTACCAATCTGGCACTGGTTATTGATCAGTTAACCGATGCCAATCAAATACTTTAATTTTTATATATTCCCTGTGGCAAATATTGCTAAACAATGCCCGGGGATTAATTTTTATTACTCACGGAAAGATTTAAATAATGATCCCATCTCAAATCTCTTTCAACACCCTTCCTGCCAATGCAACATACGCTTCAGATACAACAGTTGACACACAAAAATTCTCTGACATCCTCTACTCAGCGGGGTGTTCCCTAAAGGATCTGGCTTATCTGAGCAGATGTCTGGCATCAATACATCCGACTATCGCCAAAAACATTTATGAAACAGAAAATCTCAGCGATCAAAAATTACTGCATATTGATTGCCGTAGTACAAATGAAATCAAGATAAATATCTTTTTTGGTCAACAACGAGAAGGATTAATTGAAATTAATTCTGACACTGTCATTTTTCCGATATTGTCTTCATTAATTGACTCCGCCATTTCTAAATTTCAACACCAAATCCCCGTTAACGGTTCAGTAAATCCTGACCTATTGTATGAGGATTATACTGATTAAATCCCTCCTGTCGCGAAAAATGGCCTGCGTTATTGCCAGACGTAATAAAACTTTTGATTAACGTTACTCGTACTGGTAGCACCTTCATGTACTTTTCTTTTTTACGAAAAATCAAAAGAGCTAACAAAGGTCATAATTCGCATGAATCATTAATTATTTGTTATTTTCAACATTATTTTTACATTAAGCAGAGATGAATTGCAGTGAAATTCGACTTAACTTTTATGAAATGTATTTACTCATGGCTAAAGCCACGTCACAAAAATGCAAATTAGAAGTTGATCACAATTATCTCAATACATCAAATCAAGTTAATTTTAAAAATTTAACATTCATGACATTAGTTGACATAACACACTGAATTAAAATGAGAATTTGAAAACACACTTTAAACAATCATTTCCCGAAAGACATTTTGAAAATAGATCAATTGCAACATTACGGTCAGATAAAGACACTCCTGTGATATTAAACCTGTGCCGTTATGAGCGGCCATAAATACGACGTGTGTAACTTATTTTACTCTCTGTCTTACAAAGGATTACCCATGAAGAAAGCAACACTTGTGATTGGCGTTATTGGCGCGGACTGCCATGCAGTAGGCAATAAAGTTCTGGACCGCGTTTTTAGCAACCATGACTTCAGAGTTATTAATCTGGGCGTAATGGTCAGCCAGGACGAATATATTGATGCTGCCATTGAAACTGGTGCTGACGCGATTGTCGTCTCCTCTATCTATGGGCATGGCGATATCGATTGTCTGGGCATGCGCGAACGCTGCATCGAGCGTGGGCTGGGTAACATCCTGCTCTATGTGGGCGGTAACCTGGTGGTCGGAAAACATGACTTCGCTGACGTGGAAACCAAGTTCAAAGAGATGGGATTTGATCGCGTCTTTTCCCCAAGTCATGACTTAGAAGATGTTTGTCAGCTGATGGCCCACGATATCAACCAACGTCATGACGTTGATACTCGCATTCTTGAAGAGGCAATCTGATGCAAATCGTCTCTGTCGATATTGGATCGACGTGGACCAAAGCAGCCCTCTTCACCCGGGAGGGGGACGCGTTAACGTTGGTTAACCACGTTCTGACCCCAACCACCACCCATCATCTGGCGAAGGGGTTTTTCTCCAGCCTGGACCAGGTGTTAAACGTAGATAATGCCCTCCCCCTGTTAAACAGTGGTGAGGTTGCATTGAAGTATTCCTCCTCTGCCAAAGGTGGGCTGGCGGTTGCCGCAATGGGATTGGTGCCTTCTATCACCCTGGAAACCGCGAAAGTAACCGCTCACTCTGCGGGTGCTAAAATTGCGCAATATTACGCCTACAAGCTGAACCGCCGTGATATCCAGGCACTGGAAGAAACGCAGCCCGATATTCTCTTGTTCACCGGCGGTACCGACGGCGGAGAAGAAAGCTACGGACTGAATAACGCCCGTGTGCTGGCAGAATCCAAACTCGACTGCGCCATTATTTATGCCGGAAACCGGGATATTCAGGACAAGGTGCAGGAGATCCTCGGGCATAAAGACCTGACCATCGTCGACAACGTTCTGCCCGATCTTGACCATCCGAACCCTTTAGCTGCACGCCAGGCTATCTGTGACATATTCCTTAAACGCATCGTTAAAGGGAAAGGGCTGGATGTCATTGTTGATAAAACAGGCGAAGAACCAATGCCGACACCATGGACGGTCTTTGAACTGGTTAAGGCAATCAGTAACGTCGATCACAGCTGGAAAGAGTTCATGCTGATCGACATGGGCGGCGCAACCACCGATGTCTATTCCGCCTGTGCCAACACGCTCTCGCCCGACACTATTTTACATGGCGTACCGGAACCCTTCGTAAAACGGACGGTGGAAGGCGATCTGGGAATGCGCGTCTCGGCAATGGTGGTTGGTGAAAGTGCGAAAGAGTTAGTCAATGTGAATTTTGCTCAGCAACCCGCACAGCTGGACGCTTTTTATCATTACCTCCGCCATCTAGTCGCTCATCCCGACTACTTACCCGCGAATGCAGAAGAAAAATATTTCGATACCGTCCTGGCCGGACTGTGTGTGGGTTATGCCACCGAAAGACATGCGGGCACCAAAAAAGAGGTCTGCACCTGCGTCGGCAATGTCGATTTACAGATGGGACGTGACCTGACAACCGTGCGTAAAGTCGTGGGTTCCGGCGGATGGCTCTCGCGTGCCAGTCAGTTCGATATGCATCACTGGTTGAAATACCGCGAGTTAAACGACGACGGTAAACGCATTCTCTTACCGACCGAATTTGAATATTACCGCGATTCCCGGGGGCTATTACCACTGCTGGCAAACGTCGCCAGAGTCGATCCACTGGCCGCCGCGCGCACCAGTATTCAATGCTTAACCCTATAACAATTAAGGCTGCAATCAATGGAACTTCGAAATAAGAAATTAACCCATAACGAATTCATGACCGAGCGGCAACAGGTACTGAAAACCTGGGAAACCGGCAAGGATGTTGAAAACTTTGAAGATGGCGTTAAATACCAACAAACCATTCCTGAGCATAAACGCTTCTCTCTTGCCCTGCTGAAAGCAGACAAGGAAGGTAAAACTCTTAGCCAACCGCGCGCAGGCGTGGCGCTGATGGACGAACACATCGAACTACTGAAAACACTACAAGAAGAGTGCGATCTGCTGCCGAGCACCATCGATGCATATACCCGTCTGAATCGGTACGAAGAAGCTGCTGTAGGGATTAAAAAATCCATCGAAGCCGGAACCTCTAAACTGAACGGTTTACCGGTCGTTAACCACGGCGTCGCAGCTTGCCGTCGCCTCACCGAAACTCTGCAAAAACCGCTACAGATCCGCCACGGCACGCCAGATGCGCGTCTGCTGGCTGAAATCTCGATGGCCAGCGGCTTTACCAGTTATGAAGGCGGCGGCATTTCCTACAATATTCCGTATGCCAAGCGCGTAACGCTGGAAAAATCGATCCGCGACTGGCAGTACTGCGACCGTTTAATGGGGATGTATGAAGAACACGGGATCCGCATCAACCGCGAACCATTTGGCCCACTAACGGGTACGCTGATCCCGCCGTTTATCTCGCACTCTATCGCGATAATCGAAGGATTACTG
>JAIJJM010000210.1 GCA_022728415.1 Collinsella sp.
GGGATGTACTCCTTGGGCACGACGCCGCCGACGATAGCGTTGACGAACTCGTAGCCGAAGCCCTCCTCCATCTTCTCGAGCTTAATGACGGCGTGGCCGTACTGACCGCGACCGCCGGACTGACGGACGAACTTGCCCTCAGCCTTCTCGACGTCGTGACCAGCGGTCTCGCGGTAGGCAACCTGGGGCTTACCAACGTTAGCGTCAACCTTGAACTCGCGGAGCAGACGGTCGACGATAATCTCGAGGTGCAGCTCGCCCATGCCGGCGATGATGGTCTGGCCAGTCTCGTGGTTGGTGGACACCGTGAAGGTCGGGTCCTCCTCGGCGAGCTTGGTCAGAGCCAGGGACATCTTGTCCTGCTCGGCCTTGGTCTTGGGCTCGATGGCAACGTCGATAACGGGCTTAGCGAACTCGATCTTCTCGAGGACGATCTCCTTGCCCTCGGTGCACAGGGTGTCACCGGTGGTGGAGTTCTTGAAACCGACGCAAGCGACGATGTCGCCGGCGGCAGCGTCGTCACGGTCGATACGCTCGGCTGCGTTCATCTCGAGGATGCGGCCGAGGCGCTCGCGCTGACCGTTGGAAGCGTTGATCACGTAGGAGCCGGACTCGGCACGGCCGGAGTAAACGCGGACGTAGGTGAGCTTACCGACGAACGGGTCGGTCATGATCTTGAAGACCAGGCCGGAGAAGGGCTCGTCGAAGGAAGGATGACGCTCGATCTCCTCGCCGGTGTCCGGATCGGTACCGGTGACGGCCTCGACGTCAATCGGGCTGGGCAGGTAGTCGACGACAGCGTCGAGCAGCTCCTGAACGCCCTTGTTCTTGTAGGCGGAGCCCACGAAGACGAGGTTGAGCTCGTTGGCCAGAACGCCCTTGCGCAGAGCAGCCTTGAGCTCCTCGACGGTGAAGTCCTCCTCCATGAGGATCTTCTCCATGAGCTCGTCGTCAAAGCTGGCAGCAGCGTCGAGGAGCTCCTCGCGCTTGGTGGCAGCGATGTCGGCAAACTCAGCCGGGATCTCGTCCATCGGCTCGGGGTAGGTCATGCCCTTCTCGTCGGCCTTGAAGTCCCATGCAGTCATGGTGACGAGGTCGATGACGCCCCAGAAGTTGTCCTCGGCGCCCATCGGGACCTGAGCGGCCACGGCGTTAGCGTCGAGACGATCCTTCATGGTCTCGATAGCGTTGAAGAAGTCAGCGCCCACGCGGTCATACTTGTTGATGAAGGCGATGCGGGGGACGTTGAAGGTAGAAGCCTGACGCCAAACGGTCTCAGACTGGGGCTGAACGCCGGCAACGGCGTCGAAGACGGCGACAGCGCCATCGAGGACGCGCAGGCAGCGCTCGACCTCGGCGGTGAAGTCAACGTGGCCCGGGGTGTCGATGATCTGGATGCGGTAGTCCTTACCGTCCTTGTTCCAGAAGCACGTGGTAGCAGCGGAGGTAATGGTTACGCCGCGCTCCTGCTCCTGAACCATCCAGTCCATGGTGGCAGCGCCCTCATGGACCTCACCGATCTTGTGGGTCTTACCGGTGTAGTAAAGAATACGCTCGGTCGTGGTGGTCTTACCGGCATCGATGTGGGCCATGATGCCGATGTTACGGGTATCGGAAAGCTTGTACTTAGGCTTAGCCATGTTAGTTCCTTACCTTAACTTACCAACGATAGTGAGAGAACGCGCGGTTGGCCTCGGCCATCTTGAAGACGTCCTCACGCTTCTTGACGGAAGCGCCCAGGCCGTTGGAGGCGTCGAGAATCTCGTTGGCGAGACGCTCGGCCATGGTCTTCTCCTTGCGAGCGCGGGAGAAGTTGACGATCCAGCGGATACCCAGAGCGGTGGAACGACGGGAGTTAACCTCCATCGGGACCTGATAGGTAGCGCCACCGACACGCTTGGGCTTAACCTCGAGCGTGGGCTTGACGTTGTCCATAGCCTTCTTGAAGGTAGCGAGAGCGTCGCCGCCCTCGGACTTCTCGGCAACGATCTCGAAAGCGGTGTAAACGATGCGCTCAGCGGTGGCCTTCTTGCCGTCAAGAAGGACCTTGTTGATGAGCTGAGTCACCAGGCGGTTGTTGTAAACGGCGTCAGGCTGAACCTCACGACGATTAGCTGCTGCACGACGCGGCATGTGAAATCTCCTTAAGTGTCTACCGTGCGGCGCTTAGGCGGCACACGGCGAAAGTATCAAAACGTTATCTGGCTTATTTAGCCTTGGGGCGCTTAGCACCGTACTTGGAACGGGCCTGCATACGGTTCTGGACCGGAGCAGCGTCGTAGGCGCCACGGATGACGTGATAACGGACACCAGGGAGGTCACGGACACGACCGCCGCGGACGAGCACGATGGAGTGCTCCTGCAGGTTGTGGCCCTCACCCGGGATGTAAGCAGTAACTTCGATGCCGTTGACGAGGCGAACACGGGCAACCTTACGAAGAGCCGAGTTCGGCTTCTTGGGGCTCGTGGTGAAGACGCGGGTGCACACGCCGCGCTTCTGGGAGTTGTGCTGCAGAGCAGCGTTCTTGGACTTCTTGGGCACGGAACGACGGCCCTGGCGAACCAGCTGGTTAATAGTAGGCAAAGCGTACTCCTTCTCGAATGATTCCAGCTTTCTGTAAAGTGCAACGGCTTGAATCGAGGGGTCAGCATCCCCCTACGAAACACGCAGCTCGATAGGATACGTGGCGTTAGCTGTGCCGTCAACAGACCACGCCGCCGGGCGTATCCCAAAATGAGCACATTTCCGCAAAGCCTACACAAAAGGAATCCCCTCCTGTGCGCGGGGGCGGCCCGGTCTGGGAATCCGACGTGCTCGTCGGGGCAACGTTACCTGCCAAAAAGGGACAGGTTTATTTTGGTCGGTTTTATCTGGGGAAACGTCACCCTTCACGATGATCCGCTTCCTTTTGCAGCATGTGGATCAACAACGTTTTCGGAAGTGCGGGGAAAAATCGTAAACCTCTAAGCAGACCGACATTATTGACAACAAAACCGCAGTTCAGTAGGGGGTTAGATTATGAGTGTGGTCGCAAGTCCTCAGTTTTTCACCGCACTTCCGATAATCAGACGAATAGCGTCCTATTCAGCCCTCCATTTAACACAAAATGGGCCGCTTCCCCTCGTAGGAAACGGCCCCAAATCTTACGGATAGACGATGGTAAAGGGTTCCGACGTTTCGGCGCCCCCTGTTGAAGTGCAGCGTGTGCCTTCGAGCGTTACTGAAACCACTTGGTCGACATCAATCAACTTCGTTGGCACCCAAATGTTCTCCCCGCTATTGCGTGCCATCGAAACATAGAAATTGTACGCCCCTGCGGCGTCATCTTTGATAACCTGTTCCGATCCATCCTTGTAGCTGACAGTCAGTTTATGATCAACTGCTTCATAGCCCAGATCATCGATGTGCGTCTGGATGGAAAACGGACTGATCTCGAGAGACGAGTCATCAGAGTGAAGTTCCTTAGTCTCGACGTGCTCTCCGACGCTAAACTCGGGCGTCGACGCCTCGAACAGTTTCGCATCCTCGCCTTCGCCCTCGGTCCACTGGATATTCCAGGTGACCGCATGTTGCAAATCTCGATTGCGATCCCCTGAGGCAAAGTACATCGTGCCATTAATGACCGTGTCGCTTGATGTGTCCTTATCGATTGTGCAGCGCGTGTCAGCCCATTCCTCGCCGAAGTTCATGCGGGGCGTGCCGATGCCTTGTTCTTCTTCACCATAGAGAACAAGTTCGCCAGTCTCTGCTGCCGGCTTGTAGTAGTTAACACCATTTGGATTGGACAACGTAAACGTCACGGCACCGCAACCGTTTTTATCGATGGCCATATCATGAATGTCGAGTGTATAGCCGTTGCCCTCGACGGACAGATTGACCTTCTGTACTGAACCCTCCAAGCTTTGGGGCGCGATACCGTCACCAAACTCTCTGGTGTAGGTATATTTAGTCCCCGCCGAGCCACCTTGAGTCCAGGTAATGGACTCTCCATTGCCATGGTTTCCCCAGGCAGAGGCAAAATAACTGGAATTGACGACGGCGTAGGCGACCCCTCCGGTCGCCAGCACTCCGGCAAGGCATCCGATCACGGCAACATACAGAGGCTTCGCGTGACCCCTTCGGCGAAGCGGCTCACCAGCAGCGGCATCAATAACACGGTCGGCAAGATCGCTATCGGCTTGGACGGACTCGAAGGCCTGCTTGATTTGGTTGGATTTCACGGTCGCCCTCCTCTAGGATGAACTTGAGCTTCGATCGACCGCGAGCTAAACGCGTTCGAACGGTCGAGGCTGGCACATGCAGTAACTCGGCAATCTCTGAGGTCGAAAAACCCAGATAGTAATAGAGCACGATAGGAACACGGAATCGCTCCGGAAGCCGCATGACATCTGACAGAACGGCCTTGGTCTCATCCTGCGCTGTCGAAAGCGAATCGGTCAGATTCTCAATATCCTCCACGCGTCTCCACGGCTTTCGAAAGAGAGATTTGCATTCATTGATCGTGACCCGGATAAGCCAGCGACGAAGATGTTCCCAACTTTCAAAATGTCCATCGCTTTTAAGCAACTTAAGAAAGACATCTTGGGCAACATCGTCGGCATCGGCGCGATCGCGCAAGTACGTCAATGCGATTCGAAACACGACATCCCGGTGATCTTCGACCGCCTGTCTAAATGCTTGTTCTTCCATAATCACCTCCCGGTGACGTTAATGATTCTTGATGAGGCCCTCACCATAGATACGCTCTGGCCGGACGAAATGTTTCAAATTCAAGCAGGAAAAACCGACCAAAATAAACCCATCCCTTTTTGGGGCTCTTCGGGGGTTTGTGTGGGCTGGCAGCCCGGTAAAAACATGCGCCTAGCAGCGGCGGCGCGCCTCGCGTATCGTTGTTTTCCGACCAAAGAAAA
>JAIJJM010000211.1 GCA_022728415.1 Collinsella sp.
CCCGTGGGCTCGTCGCACAGCAGCAGGCCCGGGTTTTTGACGAGTGCGCGGCCGATGGCGCAACGCTGCTGCTGGCCGCCCGAGACCTGGCGCGGGAACTTGTTGCGGTGCTCGTAGAGGCCCAGCGAGCGCAGCAGGTCGTCGATATTGAGCGGATTTTTGGACAGGTGCGCCGTGACCTCGATGTTCTCCTTGATGGTGAGATCGGGCACCAGGTTGTAGAACTGGAAGACAAAGCCCAGTTCGCGGCGTCGGTATTCGCCCAGGTCTCCGGCCTTGAGCACGGTAAGGTCGCAGCCGTCCACCAGAATAGAGCCGCCGTCGGCATCCTCCAAGCCGCCAATGAGATTGAGGAAGGTCGACTTGCCCGAGCCCGAGGGTCCCAGCATGACGCAGATCTCGCCGCGATTGATGGACGCATCGATGCCGTCGAGCACCGTCAGACGTGCATCACCGTCGCCGTAGTGTTTCTTGAGCCCTTTGACCTGGACATAGGCTTGCTTTGTCGCCATTCTAGCCCCCCATTGTTAGCCTGCTGATACTTTTATGAGGTAATAGTAAACCAAGGTGAACTCTTTTTGGGCGAGAGCGGGGACTTGTTTCAAGACTAGTCGTTGGGGACGTTCTTAAACGACTAGCTGTTGGGGGACACTCTTTCGCCACCCGGCAGCTGGGGACGTTCCTTTCCTGCCGGCACTTGGGGACAGTCCCTAACTGCCGGCAGGAAAGAAATGTCCCCAAAGGCCGGCATATTGGGACAGTCTTTGCCAACCCGACCGGCAGACCGGCGAATCGGCAAAGACTGTCCCCGATGGCTGGTCGTTTAAGTCTGTCCCCAATGACTACTCTTGGTCGTTTAAGTCTGTCCCCAATGAGTGCCCCGATGGCTAGACGGCTAGGCGCGGGATTTGGCGTGTGAGAGGGCGAGGCCTACGGCGGCGATGGCGGCGGCAAAGAGCACCGTGATGCCCAGGTCGCAGGCGATGTCGCCCAACACGGCAGACGTCAAATCCGAGGCAAGCGCCTTGTTGATCGCGTCGCTCACCCAATATGTCGGCACAAAGTGCGCCACGGTCTGCACGGCCGAGCCCATCATCGAAAGCGGCATCCAGGCACCGCCCAAAAACGTCATGAGCAAGCCAAGCAGGTTGCCCACACCGTTGAGCAGCTCTTCGCGCGCACCCAGGCTCGAAAGGGCAAAGCCAACGGCCAGCGGCGTGCACGCCAGGGCAAACGTCGCCGCCAGCGCCAGGCACACGCGACCCACACCGACCTCGGCAACCGCGCCGGCAAAGCCCACGACGCCCATCATGCTCGACACAAGCCAGATACAGACGGTGAGCACGGCGGCGGCCGCGAACACGGCAAGCGAACGCCGGCGCTCGGGGATTGGGCCGGCATCCATACGACGCACGCGCTCGGGCTCGTTCATGCCCGAAAGCACCAGCCCCACCGACACGATGACCGACGAGATGATCGCGTACGCACCAAAGTTGAAATACGACTCGAGTGTGGCGGCGGCAGTCGAGTCGACCTTGACCCGCTCAATCTCGACCTCGGCACGCTTGGCGGCGGCATGCTCAGCGGCCTTGGCGACACTGCCGTTAGAGGCGACGGGCTCCAGGGCCGCCGCAGCCCCCGCGAGCGAGATCCACCGCGAGGCCTCGGCAGACGAAAGCGCTGCCGCCATGGTGCCGGAGCCGTAGGTCACGTCGAGTTTGGGCAGGGCCTCCCCCGCACGGGCGGCCGCGATCAGGTCGTCCTCAAACCCCTCCGGGATAAAGAACACGCAATCGGCGTGACCCTTGGCGCCGTTGCTCTTGGAGAGCGCGTCCGCAAGATCGTATGTGTCGTCGCCGACGCCCGTGACCAGGTCAAAGCGCGACCCCAAGTGCTTGGTAAGCGCCCGCGAAAGATCGCTGTCGTCGCGGTCGACCACGACCACGTTGGCATCGCAAGGCTTGTAGTCGGTGAGCTGCGACGAGTTCGAGCTCACCGATGCCGCGATAAACACACCCAGCAGTGAAAGAAACACCGTATAGATGAGCAGGTAGAGCGGGTGCGCGAGCGCCATGCGAAGCGCAGTCTTAAAGGTGCTCATAGCGGCTCCTTCCAAAGATTAGCGATGCGGCGGTGACAAACACCAGGGCCATGAGGACCAGCGCGCCGGCGCGAACGGCAAAGGGTCCCAGATCCTCAAAGAAATACAGACGGTTGAACATGTCGCAGATGAGCTTGACAGGATTGAGCCAGCACTCGGCCGGGCAGGCGCGGGCGACGTCGTCGGCAAGTCCCATCGCCGGCACGCCGTAGAGGCCGGCGAACAGGGCGCACGTGGTGGCAAAGCCCGTGAGGATGCCGGACTTGGACGCCTTGCCGCCCTTAACGGGAAGCGTGCCCACAAAGAGCCCCAAGCCCGTGGCGGCTAGCGCGGACACAGCGCCACCTACCAGGCACAGCCCCTCGCGCCCGCCAAAGTCGACACCGACCACCAGGCGCACGTAGCCGATCGCAACCGCTATCGAGGCAAAGGAGACCAGCCATGATCCCACAAAGATGCCGGCCAGCGACGCCGTCTTGGAAAGGCCGCCCACGCAGCGACGCGTGCCGAGGCCGGACAGATTGGGCTGCAAATCGACGACGCTCAAAGCGGCAAACTCAGCAGACATCATCGCGACCAGGCCAAAGAGTGCGAAATAGTAGATGGTCGTAGCGTCGGGCGTGGTGCGCGTAAGGCTCACGCGACGGGCGCCGCCCTCGAGCGATAGGGCGCGCGCAACCGCCTCCGGATCGGTAAGCGCCGCCGGGTTGTCCTGGGCAATCTGGCGCATGAGCTCGGCATTTTGCGTATACGAGCTTGCCACCGTCTCCAGAATGCTGCGGTCGGCGAGCACCGACGTCGCACGCGAGCTGTCATAACTCGAAAGCAACGTGAGCCTGGGTGCGCCCGCATCGTCGACCGTATAGATGCCCGCGACCTCGCCGGCCTTGAGTGCTTTGCGCGCGGCTGCCAAATCTTTGTACTCGCTCACATCGAGCAGCTGGTCGTCACCTTCCTTGGCAAGCGACGTCGCAACGTCCTTAAAGGTCGAAGCGTCCCAGGCCTCGTCCGCCACGACGGCAACCGGCACCGGGTCGATCTTACCGTCGGAGCTGAGGTTCACAAACATAAACATAAACATCGTGGAAAGCGCGATGGGAAAGACCGCGCTCCAGACCCACGTGCTCGGCCGGCGCAGCAGCGTCTTGACCGTGGTGATGATGGTGTTGAACATGGCCGCCCCCTAGTCGCGCAGCTCGCGGCCGGTGATCTCGAGAAACACGTCGTTGAGGGTCGGCGGTTCGCTCCATACGCGGCCGAGCGCCACGTCGGCGGCGCGCAACGTGTCGAGGATGTCAACCAGATTGTGCGGGCTCGCTTCGCAGGTGCAGACGAGCTCGCCGTCGGACAGCTCAACCGAAAGCACGTGCTCGAGGGCGCGCAGTCGCTCGACCGTGGCGGGCTCGACGGCGCCGACCTCGACGGTCACGCGCTCGCCCATCTGAATCATGCGCTTGAGCTCGTCGTTGGTGCCCTGCGCCAGCACGCGCCCGCCGTCCATGATCATGATGCGGCTGCAAATCTGCTCGACTTCCTCCATGTAATGGCTGGTATACACCACCGTAGCGCCCTCGTCGCGCAGGCGGCAGATGCCCCCCAGGATGGCGTTGCGGCTCTGGGGGTCGACCGCCACCGTGGGCTCGTCAAAAAAGATGAGCTCGGGCTTGTGCGCGATACCGCAGGCAATGTTGAGCCGGCGCGCCAGACCGCCCGAGAGCTTACCGGGGCGAAACTTGGCAAAGTCGCCCAGCCCGACAAAGTCGATCGCCTCGTCCACCAGCGCGCGGCGGCGCTTGCGGTCGCTGACGTAAAGGCTGCAGAAATAGTCGATGTTCTCGCGCACCGTGAGCTCGTTGAACACCGCAACTTGCTGCGGGACCACGCCGATGCGACGCTTGAGGTCATAACGCGTGGGCGTCATGGGCTCGCCGAACAGCTCGATGGTGCCTTTGTCGTAGGCGAGCAGCTGCAAAATGCAGTTGATGGACGTGGTCTTGCCCGAGCCGTTGGGGCCCAGCAGGCCAAAGATCTCGCCGGGAGCGATGCTCAGGTTAAAGTGGTCGAGCGCAATAAGATCGTCATAGCGCTTGACGAGGTTTTCGACATGGACGATGTCTGTCATGAGGAAGCCCTTCTGTCGGTCGTGGTCTGGTACGGCTGCATCATCGCAGGAGCCGCCGGCGCGCACCAGTGAGCTTTGTCACGAGTGCGGGTCCTGGTTGCGCGTCCCGCCGGCGCCCCCGCTTTGCCGCGCGGGAGGAATGTCACGGTTGCGCAGGCGACCCCTCCACTACGCGCGGCTTCGCGTACAATACCCGTATGAACAGGCTTTTCGACAAATCGATCGTGCTGGCGTGCTGTATCGCAGCCGCTCTGGGCCTTGCTGTGGACGCTCGCTTGGTCGCGGCGTTTTGCCTGGGCGTTATTACCACCTCGCTGGCCGAGGTCGCACAGGGAAACCGCGCCCGCCGTGCGAGCGAGGCCGTGAGCTACGCTTACATCATCGCGGCCGTCTTCGTGCCGCCGTTTGTGCCGTTTGCGCCTCTTGCCCTCTATGACATCGCGCGGCGGGTGTGCCGTAAGCGCGTTTGGGTCGCGCTGGGCGTTTGTTCTGTCTTTGCCTTTGCGCTCGTCGCGAACCTTCGCACCAACACGCTCACCGCCCGAACGCTCCTGCTGGCTGCCATCCTTTCGGTTGCCGCCACCTTGCTATCGCTGCGCACCGCCCAGTTGGAACGCGAGCAGCAGCGCATGCGCCGTACCCGCGATGAGCTGCAGGAACGAGCCCTCGCGCTCGAAGCGC
>JAIJJM010000212.1 GCA_022728415.1 Collinsella sp.
CTTTGTCGGAAAAGAAAAAAGGACGCAACAGCGTCCTTTAACAGAGTTCAGTTCTTATTCATCATCCGGAAACAAGTTCTTAATGTTGTTTCTTGTTTCCAGGAGATTCTGATCGACTGGAGCAGATATTTCTTGCGTAGCAGAATCAACCGCAGGCAGGATCGTTTTTGCATTATTACCGGCAGACTGCAGAAATGCCTCCAGCAAACGAACAACTTCACCATTTTCCTGTTGTGGTAGCGTACTACTGATAATTCGTTGAATATCCTGCATAGACGTGCTGTCTGTCAGGAATTCAGCTATCAGGAACGGCAATCGTTCATCCTGCTTCATCAATGCAGCACCACACAACATCATGGCCCGCATTGCCCGACCACGTTCTTTCTGAGGCAATTTTTCAAGAAACCTGTCAGCCACCCGATCAGCTGCATTTCGTTCCGGATAAATATAAAAAGAGCACTTACGATTATCAGCCATACTCATCCCTTCATTGCCATCATTCCCAACACCAGATCGAACTGAGGATTGTCACTGACAAAGAAACGGTTATCACCCACTCCTGTCGCTTTTTTTACTGCCCCAGCCACAAGGCTGGCACCACCGCCAACAACCATAACATGAGTAAAACCAGCAAAGCGTCCTACTGAATCCGCCACACGATGCTGCAGTTTTTTTTCCCGGTCACGTAATACTGTCAGGATCCGCTCACGCTGTTCTGCATTCGGGATATAACGGGTCAGGAATTCATTGTCATCCCGGCCCTGGATTAGACGATCTGCAAAATAAGAACTGGTTCGTGTACTCACATTCACATCCATCGCATGCTTAACTGCTTCAGTAATGATGGAGACGCCAGTCTTGGGGTCACAATAGGTTTTTGTGAAACCTGACATTTTGCTGCGGACATGTGCAATATCAAGGGTCGTTCCACCGATATCAACAATCAACAGCGACTCCAGATCATTCAGATCTTTCAGCACGTCAAAACCGGCAGGCACGGACTCAGGCAAGACACTGACTTTACGAATGGTAAAGTTTTCACGCCCCTGAACTGTTACAGTTCGCCGGACATTATTTTTCTTACGTTCGATATTAGCCAGATTTGGCTGATCGTTCTCATCCAGATACTCACCTAAAGGTAAAGTCACAACAATATCAACAGGTTGTGGAGCAATACCTGACTGCATCAACGCATGATGAATAGCAACCACATTAACGTCGCTGTACTGATAACGCGTTTCTGTGGTGCGCACTGCATCCGGACTCAATTGATCAAAGCTGTATTTTTCTCCATCAATCTCATAGTTTGCGGAAGCGGGTACAGTGGCATCAGTCAGTCCCTGCAGCGTCATAGACCATTCCGGCTTAAAACTATTCGGACTAATTAACGTTTTCACTGCACCGTCTTCAACCCAGGCCAGTTTGATGTTGGTAGAGCCGTCGTCTACAAAGATACGCATCTAGAACCTCACATAAATAAAATGGATTTTTTTAGAAAAATACGAGATCAAAAACGATTATCACCTAAAACAACGTATCGGTAAAGACCTGATATCGGCCACAAATGGAAAAATAAAGAAAAATACAGACAAAAACCGACTCCAACAGCACAAAAGAGAACAAACAAGAACAAATAAAGATAAACACTGATGAAATCCAGAAAAAACTCAAAGCTTCATATACAATGTCAGTAATTCATCCTCTGACGCCACCACTACCTCCAGCCAAAATGAGCGGGTAAGATATCCGGAGCCTTATAGTCAGGAGGCTTCTACAGGAAAGCTGATGAGGAAGAGAATGCGAACGATCACCACACGTGAACAGTTATTAGTGAACGGAAAAGTCAGGGAACGGATTGCCACACATATCGTGACAGGCGCTCACGGGTATGAAACGCTTTGCACAAGTGGTTATAACTTACAATACAATAAGGAACGGGTACTGATTGAAAACTGCGAAAAGGTGGCTGATGGAGAACTGCCTGTCACCTGCCACACCTGTTTTTCTATATGGCAGGATGTACACCGGTTCAAACCTGGTGACTTTGACACAGAATCAGGAAAGGGAAATTTCACTGATACGGAGCTCACGAAAATCACAATTGGACAAGAAAAAACGCCGAATGCGTGTTGATGTCCTTTAAGGGGTCAGTTTGGATATGGGAAAATTTTGTACGTTAAGCGCATTATTTAACCAATAGAGATGCGTAACGGATTGATTTTGCGTCAACGGCTATCGCTTTTAAATTATCGCCATTGCGGTATTGCATTCAGGTTATCCGATTGAGTTCAAATCGGGGTTTGAGGGCCAACCGTACGAAAATGTACGGTAAGAGGAAAATTATCGTCTAAAAATCGATTAGTAGACAATGCCGTCCGTTAAGTGCCAATTTTCGATTAAAAAGACACCGTTTTGATGGCGTTTTTCTATGTCCATTATGTCTTGATATATCATACAGTTACTTCACTAACGTACGTTTTCGTTCCATTGGACTTCAGACCCCCTCCCTGACGCGCCGCCATCCCTTTGAATATACCTGTGTGAACCCCTTGTTCTTTCGCGCCTCCTCGCGCTCCTGAGCCTCCTTCTCGTCTGCTGCTGCCAGCTCCCTTTGCCTGATTCGTCTCTGTGTCTCTGTCGCTACGGTGACGCTTTGCATTGTTGAC
Source organism: Collinsella sp. (assembly GCA_022728415.1). The sequence continues at coordinate 2,667 of JAIJJM010000212.1, forward strand.
CTCCTAACCGGAAACAGGGCGTCCGCTTAACCGGACGTTTAATTCCTACCATAGGAAAATTACTTCCCAAAACCGTTTCCCAAGTCAAGCAATTTGTTTCCTATGATAGGAAGTAAGCGGAAACAAGCTGCTTCCGGTTGTCCGGAACCCTACGTTTCCTATCACAAAATTTAAAAACTATATAAATCAATCATTTAGTATTTTTCCCCTTCTCCTCTAAGGGACTGCCGTCCCGCCGGCGCTTCGCTTGGCACCCTGCTGACGGTCGCTGCGCTCCCTTGGAGTTAATGCCTCGCCAGAGGCGAGAGGGTTTGTTTCCGCTGCGCTAGGCCCAAAGGGGCTTTGCCCCTCTGGACTCCCCACACTCGCCGCCGTGAGGCTCGGGGGCTGGGGCCTGCGGTCGCTGCGCTCCCTTCGTTCCCAACCCCAGAGCCAGAGGCTGGGTCGTTCCGGCAGCGTCAAGGGGCTTTCGCGGCATATCCTCAGGCGCTGCGCGCCTTGCGGTATTCCACGACCCCTTGACCCCGCCTCCACTCGGAACGGAATCAGGTCAAGGGCGGGAGCGGAAGCCGCAGCCCTGGAGCGAAGCGGAAGGGATCGGGTGAGCACCCGGCGAAGCGAACCCTTGACGTGATGGAGTGACCCCCACGCTCAGGCAAGGGGGCAGGTAGAGCAGAGCGAAGCGGCGCGGCCACCTGCACCCCTGCCACGTGGCGAACGCGGGGTTTGGGGCAGCGCCCCAAGGTGTTCGCAACGACCGAAGGGAGGCGCAGGGCGAAGCCCGTAGAGCAAGGCCGCAGGCCGCTGCAACCGCGTAGCGGTCACGTACTTTACGGAGTAAAGTCTAGTGAGTTTACACTTCAAAGAAGTGGCCCGCCGGAGGCACATTCGTACCTCGACGGGCTGGCAGCAATCTGACAGTGCGGAGGGGGACGGATGGCGTTTGCGATCATGAGGGCGAAGAAGCTCAACAGCATGGGCACGGTGGCGGCTGCGTTGCAGCACTGCTACCGCGACCGCGAGACGCCGAACGCCGATCAGGAGCGCACACCGGACAACGATCACCTGGCGGCCAGATCGACCGATGAGGCGATGGGCAAGCTCAGGGAGCGGTTGCCGGAGAAGCGGCGCAAGGATGCGGTGCTGGCGGTCGAATACGTGATGAGCGCCTCGCCGGAGTGGTGGCAGACCGCAAGCGCCGACCAGCAGCGGGAGTTCTTCAAGCGATCGACCGAGTGGCTGGCCGACAAGTACGGCGCTGAGAACGTGGTCACGGCCACGATCCACCGGGATGAGCTGACCCCGCACCTGTCGGCGTTCGTGGTGCCTCGGACGGCTGACGGGCGCCTGAGTGCCAAGGAGTTCATTGGCAACCGGACGAAGATGAGCCAGGACCAGACCAGCTACGCCGAACGGGTGGCCGATCTGGGGCTTGAACGGGGCATCGAGGGCAGCAGGGCCACACACCAGCGAGTTAAAACCCACTATGGGGCGATCCAGCAGGCAGGCCGAGACGTGCCACACCTGACGCCTGACGAGCTGAAACCCCAGAAGGTCAAGGGGGTGTCACTGGCCGAGAAGGTGTTCGGAGCCGTGGAGACGGTCGAAGGGGTGGCGCAAAGGTTGAACGCCAAAATAATGGGGTCTGTGCAGCCGATGGCCGAGAAAGCCGCTGTAAGCGCCCAGAACGAGCGAAGAGCCAAGGAGCTAAGGGAAACCCTAGCCCAGCAGCAAAAACGCTTACAGGCCCTTCAGGAGCCGTTTAAGGGGCTATCCAAGGATCAGGTAGCGGGACTGATCCGGCAGGCGGTGAAATTGCGGCAGGAGAACGAGCAGGAGAAGCAGGAGCGCGCCCAGCAGATCAAAGAGCGATTCAAGGCCAAGCGGGAACGGGAGCGCAGCGACCGCAGCAGGGGCCGTTAACCCTTTTCAACCAACTTTAACCAACCTTGAACAACCTTAAACCATTGTTTAACCAACATTAAACCACTTTCAACCAACCCTAAACCACTTTCAACCAACCCTAAGCAACCGGGGTGTAAGGGCTGGCAGTAATCGCGCGGATTTACAGGCACGTCGGATATGTTTACAAAAACTCCGTTTTTGACACATATCCCGTGCCAAAGGGTGCCCCTTTGAAACCCTCCAGCGCCCCGCTCAATCGCGGGGCAGGGTGACGCGGTGGGGTAGGTCGGGACTGGGGCCGTCCTCGTCCAGGAACGCCACTTCGGC
>JAIJJM010000213.1 GCA_022728415.1 Collinsella sp.
GTGGTCTTGCCGCTGCCGTTCGGCCCGAGCAGCGCCACGCGCTCACCGCGTTCGACGGTCAGCGAAAAATCACGTAGCACGGCGTGCGACGAGGTTTCATCGTCGGCGTCGCCGTAATCTTTATAGGAAAAGTCGATGTGATTCAGTTCGACCAGCGGGTCGCCGCGGAACCATGAGTTATCTGGCTGCATGGCTGCAGTTTGTTTATGATTACGCTTTAATCCGAACATTATTGGGCTCCATTCATTCGAACCACCCTCATCCCGAATACACCGCCAGCGCAATCATTGCAGCAATGCACACGGCATACACCCCGTTGCGCCACGTCAGCAGACGCTCGTGGTGGATATGATACGTACCGTCAAACCCCCGGCACACCATCGATTCAGCCATTTGCCGCGCCTGCGTATTCGCACGCAGAAACAGCGCGCCCATCAACTGGCCGGCGGACGTCAGCTTGGTCCGGTCGCGGCCCAAGCTGCGCAGCCGCAGCGCATCCAGCAACTCCACCATCGAACGACCGAGAATATCGATGAACTGAATCGTCACGTCGCAGATATAAATCACCGAATCAGGGTAGCCAACTGCGCGCAGTCCGGCAATCAGGCGATTCCACGGCACCGTACGCGCCAGTGCGATCACCAGCGACACCGCCACGAACGCACGCACCACCAGCCGGACCGGCGCACTGTACTGCCCAATCAGCAGGCTCGGCACCGCCACGACCAGGCTCAGGATGCATACGGCCAGCACCGGGCCGAGCAACGCCCTCATCAGGCGCGCCGGCCGGGTCGCCATCATCAGCAGCACCACCGCCAGCATGATGTACGAGAACAGCATGTTGCATGTGATGTTGACGCAGACAATCGCGGCCAGTATGCCCAGCAGCCGCACGCCCGGATTGACCGAGCCCAGCACCTTGTCGACCGGGCTCGACTCAATCGGCAACGCATGACCAACCTGCTCGAGTACGCTGCCGAAATGCCCCAGGTTGTGTTCGATGAAGGATGACTTGTCAGCCGGAGGATCGTAATCCTCCGACTCACGCATCCATGCAGGTATCGTCAACGCGCGGATGTCTTGCCGTTGCCGCTCACCGCGAGCGCCAGCAGACGGAACACGATAGTGAGCACGGCGATGCCAATCACTGCGGAGAGAATGTAGCCGGCGATGTCCGGCAGACCCTGCAGCGAGTAGTCAGGCAACAGCGCATCCCACGAGAAGCCATGGGCGATGTACTGCGGCACGTAGTTGAGCCCCGTGGCACTCATAAAGTCCTCGGCGCCCCACTCGCCCCAGGCGTCGCCGGTGGCGAGCAGGCCGATCGGGGAAAGCACCGCCACCACGGCCAGCGCAATCCACGCAGACTTGCGCAGTCCGGCGTGCGCGACCTGTTTGCCGTCAGCACCGGCGGTCTCGGCGAAGTTCACACGGGCATTGTCTTCGATAATTTCCGGTGCGGTACGGCGCACGAATTCGACAACCACCACGGTCACCAGACCCTCGACCACGCTGGCTACGGCCAGGTGCGGGATCAGCATGGCGGGAATCGTCACGTTAAAGGTGAACGGGAAGTAGAGCGCCTGGCCGTCAGCGGCTTTGAACAGCAGCGGCTGCACGCCGAGTTCCAGCGCCACGCAGAATGCGGCGAGCGTGATGCCGATATAGCCGGACACGAATTCGGCCACGCGTTCCTTCCAGCCGTCGGGCAGCACCTTACGTAGCAACACGTACAGTCCGTAAGCCACAAACGGCAGCACGAACGCCATGTTGAAGCAGTTGGCGCCGAGCGTGATCAGGCCGCCGTCGCCGAAGAGCAGCGCCTGCAGCAGCAGGGCCACCGACACGGCGACCGTCGCGTACTGGGGACCGAGCAGCAGAGCGATCAGCGCGCCGCCGACACCGTGCGCGGTGGTGCCGCCGGGCGTGGGCACGTTGAACATCATGATGAGGAACGAGAACGCCGCGCCGGCGCCCAGGTAGGCCATCTTCTCCGGCGTGCTGTTGCGGATCACGTAGCGTAGGCACAGCACCCACACCGGAATCATGATGACGTAGAACAACGCCCCGGTGGACGGCGAAATGAAATTATCCGGAATGTGCATCGCCAATGTGACGGTGTCAGGTACTTCGATTATATCCAACTTCCCTCTTTTTGTTGATTTCGGAGCTCGACCACAACCTCCCGTTCCAGGAACGTGATATGTAATACCACAACTGTGATTCGTCTAATGCACAACCATGCAAAATAGCTTGCAATTACTAGCGACACACCGTGTACCATATATCCGGTTTCCGTGTTTTCGGATATTTTTCCGCTATATTTTTTGCATATTTCGATCATTCGTTACAAAGTGACGCAACAGGCTCTCTACACTGTGGCATGAAGGACGTGGGGATTCTCACGCCACAAGCAATTTTCTCCAAGGAGAACGGATGATCGCCAAAGAAATCACCGGCAACATCATCAGTCAGCAGTACAGCGACGGCAAACTTAATGTGTCGATTGCCTTCGACTGGTTCGAAACCGATAAGAAGCGCATGCGCAAGGTGGCCGAGGACGGCACCGAGTTCGGCATCATGGTTGGCAAGACCATCAAGGATGGCGATGTGCTCGCCGAAACCGAAGACAAGCGCTATTTCGCACGCATTAAAACCGCACAGCTGATTGAGATTCCGGTTAACTCGATGAAGGAAATGGGACGCCTGTGCTTCGAACTGGGCAACCGCCACCTGAGTCTCAAGGTCGAGAACGACCGCGTGCTGGTGCCGTACGACCATCCGACCATGGAATACACGAAGAAGATCGGTTATGAACCGCATATCATCGAGGGTGGGTTTGACGGCTTCCTGATCGTCAAGGCCCACGCCGGCACCGGCACACTGATTCCGGGCACCAACAAGACCACGGGCGACGTGGCCGAAGAGGAGCAGGAAGCCGAGGCCGACAAGGAATTCCCGGCCGAGGAGGCCGCCGGCCATCTGGATGTGCATACACACGACGCAGGTGAGGGTGAGCCCGCCGAATATGAGATGAACGGCGTGCTGCACCGCCCGGACGGCTCCCACAGCCACGACGGCGGCCGCACCTGGCACACCCACTGATAGCCCCATGAACATCAACGAAACCGAATCGCGACGTCTGGCCATGCTGCAGGTGTGCGACAGCGTCTTCCCCGTGGGCGCGTTCGCGCTGTCCAACGGCATGGAGACCTTCGTACAGCGCGACTTCTTGCGCCGTGGCGCCGATTTCGAGGAGTATATGAAGAACTACCTCGAAGTCGCACCGTACAAGGAAATCGGGCAGATGGTGCTGGCCGGCAAGTACGCCACCGATTCGCGAGTCTCCCGCAAAGGGCTGGCCGAGCGACTCATCGAACTTGACGAGCTGGCCTCGGCCCTGCAATCCGCACGTGAAATCCGTGAAGGCAGCGAGCGCATGTGTACCCGCCTGGTCAAGCTGGCCGAGCAGATGGATGCCGGCCAGGCGCAGACCTCGGATGGGCATCGTGGGTTCGCCAAGCCAAGTCCTGCCGACAATGCCACCGCATCCGCTGCGGATTCGCGCGAAAACAGCATCATCGCCGTGCACGAGCATCACACCGAACGCCACCAGCTGCACGATACCGCCGACGGCCTGTACGGCTCGCCGTCGCTCGACCTGTATGCCGGGCTGATTCGCGAGCGCCGCTGCCGTGGCCTGCATTCGATCGCGATGGGCCTGTACGCGGCTGACCATGCGAACGACGTGCGCGACGCGGCCATCATGTATGGATATTCGCTGTTGAGCGCGCTTACCATGTGCGCCGCGAAGGCGATTCCGCTCAGCCAGTACGCTGGCCAAGTCGCCCTGCATGATTCGTTCCCGCGCCTCGTGCGCGCGGTGAATATCGCGATGACGTTGAAGCCCGAGGATCTCGGCATCTCCGGAGCTTACCTCGACATCGCCGCCATGCAGCATGAAATCTTGTACTCGAGGCTCTACATGAGCTAATTATCCTGGCTCCCCTCAAGGAGGGGAGCCAGGATAACCTCACCCGCAAACCACATACCTAACTAATTCCCACATAAAGGAGAAACCCCATGTCATACGTACGCATCGGCGTCGCCGGACCGGTCGGTTCCGGCAAAACCGCGCTTATCGAACGCCTGACCCGCAAGATGGCTGACGAATACAGCATCTGCGTGGTCACCAACGATATCTACACCAAGGAAGACGCCGAGTTCCTTATCGAGCACTCACGCCTCGCGCCGGACCGTATCGTCGGTGTGGAGACCGGTGGCTGCCCCCACACCGCCATCCGCGAGGACTGCTCGATGAACCTCGAGGCCTGTGAGGAAATGGCCCGCACCCACCCGGACGTGCAGATCATGTTCGTGGAGTCCGGCGGCGACAATCTGTCCGCCACGTTCAGCCCGGACCTGGCCGACGCCACAATCTACGTCATCGCCACCGATGAGGGCGACAAGATCCCACGCAAGGGCGGCCCCGGCGTCACCCGCTCCGACCTGCTGGTGATCAACAAGGCCGACCTGGCCCCGTTGGTTCACGCCGATCTAGACGTGATGGCCCACGACTCCAAGAAGATGCGCGGCGACCGCCCGTTCATCTTCACCGACCTGATGGGCGGTGCCGGAGTGGACGACGTCATCGCATGGATCAAGAAGAGCGTGCTGTTCGAGGACATGTGATGTTTTGGCCCGCCCGTATCCAAAAACGGACGGGCCAAAACATACCGTTGCACCAAGTGCGGCATAATTGCCCATGTCATCGTCAGGCACCAATCATAAGAAGGCAGCGATTCGTCCATGGGCAGTAGCACTTTTCGTCTATCCACTGCATTCCGCCACGGACGTACCAAAATCGACGATATTTATTTCGAGGCGCCGTTCAAAC
>JAIJJM010000214.1 GCA_022728415.1 Collinsella sp.
ATTAAGCCAGCTCGGTCTTTTGCGAGGTATATTCGTTACAGAGCCTATTCCTCAAAACTGAAAATTTTTCGTTTTTGAGGAATAGAATTAAGATGTCGCCCCGCAGTCACACGAAAGCCCTCCCCGGAGCAATCCGAGGAGAGCTTCTGTTGTCATCGTCATCTTTGAGCGCGGACATCTCTCGTTACAGCCCGCGAATCCGCACAGCCTCGGGCGGAAACTCTTGCTCGCCGGCGTCGGTCTTAATGGTCGCGCGGCCCCAGATGTCCAGGCCCGCAAACACGCCGACCGCAAGCGGCAAACCGTTGGGCGACACCGCCGCGACCTGACGACCCAGCAGTGGCACCATGTCAAAGTACTCACCCAGCACCGGGGCCAGCGGGCCGGCAGCGCCCTGTGGTGTGTTGGCGGCAACCGCCCAGGTGTCAACGCGAGCGAGCACCGCCGCGGCCAGTGCCTCGACCAGCACCTCGTCGGCCATATCCACGCCAAGCTCGCCCAGCGCCGCACGCTCAACATCCACCGTCACCGCTGCAAACATGCCCGCGGCACCGGCACCGCCGTTGACGGCGACGCGCGCGAGCGACGTCTCAAACGCAGGCGCGCCGCACACGATGTCACTCGGCCACTGGATGCCCACTTTGCCGGCAAGCCCCAGACCCGGCGTTGCGGCCGTGCCCGCGAGCGCGTCCATCACACCCATTGCGGCCACAAACGGCAGTCCGTGGAAGGCGTGCATGTTCACATCGGGGCGCACGACCAGCGAAAACGTCAGCGATGCATCGCCCGCGCTCCACGCGCACCAGCCCGCGGACATGCCCTCGCGGCCCGCATCACGCGCCGCGTCGAGCTCGGTACCGGCGGCAACAGCATTCATCTCGATCATCTACATACGCCCCAATTCGCCCACGATATGGCCCACGCGATCCTCGGGCTCCTTGACCTCGACACCGTTGTAGCGGAAGAACCGCGCCGGGTCGTGCATCAGGTCCTCGAGCGGCACCAGCACAAAGTCTCGCTCGCCGATCAGCGGATGCGGCAGGCGCAGCTTCTTGCCGCCGTGGGTCTCGCCGTCCATCCACAGCAGGTCCAAGTCGATGGTGCGCGGGCCGTTTGCCTTGGCTTTTTTGGAGCGGTCACGGCCCAACTCGGCCTCAACCTTCATGAGCTCGTCAAGCAGCACCAGCGGAGCCAGCTCGGTCTTGATCTCGATGATGGCATTGGCAAACGTGTCCTGGCGTGTCTCGTAAGCCGGCTCGCTCTCGTAGATGCGCGAGCAGTTGGACACACAGGTGAGCGGAATCTCGGCAATCATGTTGCGCGCGGCGCGGATGTTGTCGCAACGATGCCCCAGGTTGGAACCCACGGCCACAAACGCGCGGCGCGGTTGCGGCTCGGCGACAGCCCAGTAACCGTTCAGGAACTGCGCAAAGCCAGCGACGTCGTGCACGCGCACGATGTTGGCGCCGGCCTGGATGGCGCCCAGGCACACACCAAACGTGACGGCGTCGCGCGCGGCGGCCTCGGTCACGCCCGAGACGGCGCCCACAAAGCGCTTGCGCGACACGGCGCACATGAGCGGATAGCCCAGCGACGCCATCTTGGCGGTCTCGCGCTGGATGACGATGTCTTCGTTGGCCGTCTTGCCAAAGCCCGGGCCGGGATCGATGCAGATGCGGTCGCGCGACACGCCGGCATGGATGAGCGTGCGGGCCTGGTCGGACAGAAAGCCCATGACGCGGCGCATGATGGGCGCAGAATCGGGCAGGGTAAAGCGGCGGAGCTGCGAAGTGGGTACATAGGCTTCCTCACGGCGGGCACTGCGGCGCATCATGGCGGCCAGGTGGTCGCTGGGCTCTGGTACGGCTTCGGTAGCTGCGGGCACGGTCTCGGGCGCAGCGGCGGCAGGGGCAGCCTGCTCGGCAGCCGGCGTCTCTGGCTCGGACTCGGGCGCGGGCTCCGATTCGCCAAGCGGCAGCGAGGGCTGTACCACACCACCCGGAAGCTTGGCTTCAACCTTGGGCTCGCCCAGCAACTTTCCGCGACGGCGACGGGCCGGCTTCTCGGCCTCGCGCGCGGCCTCGACAGCCGCTTCGCGTGCCTTCTCGGCAACAAACGCCGCAGCCGAGGTATCGAGCTGCACCGTCGCGTGCGTGCGTGCGGGTGCGGCGACCTCGCCGGCGTGCATTACGATAACGCCGCAGGTGCTCGTCTTAACGAACTCAACCATCTTGGGATCGGTGAAGCCCGTCACGTCGTTGACAATCGAAGCACCGCAGCGCACTGCCGCCTTGGCAACCGCCACATGACGCGTATCGATCGAGACGATGGCGCCCTCTTTGGCGAGCGCGCGCACGACGGGCAGCACGCGACGCGCCTCCTCGTCGGGGTTGACCGGGGTAAAGCCGGGGCGCCACGTCGACGTGGACTCACCGCCCACGTCGATGATGTCGGCGCCGGCATCGAGCATCGCCAGGCCGTACTCGATAGCGGCATCCTGGTCAAAGTGCTCACCGCCATCGCTAAACGAATCGGGCGTCACGTTGAGGACGCCCATGATACGCGGACGGTCAAAGCTGAGCTCGTACTTTCCGCACCGCCATGTCTTGCTGTCGTTCGCCATGAACATCCTCCTAAAATGCCCGCGTCGCCGCGCTCGGGCACAGGCGGCGGGGTCGCTTTGCAATCAGTCTTTCCATTGTATCCGCGCACGCGGGCTAGAATGCAAACGCGGCCGCGATGTCGCAAGAAATCAGCAGGTCGGCATTTGCATCCTGATCGGTGGGCGCCAAATTGCAAATGGCCAGCGCATCGCCAGTAAAGTAACGCGTGAGGCCCGCCGCCGGATACACCACGAGCGAGGTCCCGCCCACGACGAGGGCGTCGGATGCAGCGATAGCAGCAACGGCGCCGGTAAGCACACGCTCATCGAGCGGTTCTTCGTAGAGGACCACATCGGGCTTGATGCGACCGCCGCACGCAGGGCACACGGGCACGCCCGCAGCATCCTCGTGCTCGCGCGCGCAAATCCATTCGGCGCTGTAGACCGCGCCGCACGTCTGGCAGATATTGCGGTGGACCGAGCCATGCAGCTCAAACACGTGCCGCGAACCAGCCGCCTGATGCAGGCCATCGATGTTTTGAGTCACCACGGCGTCGAGCTTGCCGGTGCGCTCCAGCTCCGCCAGCTTGGCGTGGCAGTGGTTGGGCTTGGCGCCAAGCGCGATCATCTTGGTCCGGTAGAAGTCGAAAAACTCCGCCGGATGCGCCTCGTAGAAGCTGTGCGAGAGCATAGTCTCGGGCGGATAGGAAAACCGCTGGTGATACAGACCGTCCACGCTGCGGAAATCGGGAATGCCGCTTGCCGTGGAAACGCCCGCACCGCCAAAGAAGACCACGTGGCTATGGGTTTCGAACAGCTCCGCCAGCGCGGCGGAGGCCTGTTTGGGGTCCGATATTGCCTGCGTCATATATGTCCTCCGTCCGTGTCTCCGGGACGGCGGCGATCGCGCTATCACTCGCGGACTCCGCCCCGCCCCTGTTGCGCTAATCTTAAGCCTGCCAACCCCGTCGAAAGGACACCATGTCTCAGACTTACACGTTCGCCTCGTGGAACGTCAACGGCCTGCGCGCCGTGCTCAAAAAAGACCCGAGCTTTATCCAGATCGCACAGGAGCTCAATGTCGATATCCTGGCGCTGCAAGAGACCAAGCTGCAGGAGGGCCAGGTCGATATCGATCTGCCCGGCTATCACCAAACCTGGAGCTACGCCCAGCGCAAGGGCTACTCGGGCACCGCGGTCTTTAGCCGCCAGGAGCCGCTGCGCGTGCTGCGCGCCGATGCACTGCTGCCCTACGCCGGCGAAGGCGAGGCTGCCGAGCTCGTCGCCCAAGCCGCAACCGAGGGCCGCGTCTGCGCGCTCGAGTTCGACAAGTTTTGGTTTGTGGACGTCTATACGCCCAACGCCCAAAACGAGCTCGCGCGCATCGATGTACGCATGGCCTGGGACGATGCCTATCGCGGCTTTTTGGCAGGCCTCGAGCGCGAGACCGGAAAGCCCGTGGTGACCTGCGGCGACTTTAACGTGGCTCATGAGGAGATCGACCTTAAGAACCCCAAGTCCAACCGCGGCAACGCAGGCTTTTCGGACGAGGAGTGCGGCAAGTTTACCGAGCTGCTCGACGCCGGTTTTACCGACACCTGGCGCGCGGCCAATCCGGACGTCGAGGGCGTCTACAGCTGGTGGAGCTACCGCTTTAATGCCCGCAAGAACAACGCCGGCTGGCGCATCGACTACTTCCTGGTCAGTGATGCAATCGCCGCCAACGTACGCGACACCGGCATCCGCGGCGACATCTTCGGCAGCGACCACTGCCCCGTCACCCTCGCCCTGGAGCTCTAACCCCCCAAATTATCCCCCGGGGACGGAGGAAAACGGGTCATCTGACCTCGTCCCCCTATGAGTTGCGGTGAAATAGTTCCTGTTTGGTCCTCAAATAGCCAAAAACGAGAACTATTCCACCGCAAGCTTGCGAAAGACGCGGGTGCCCTATAGTCCGTATTTCATGACGACGCGGTTGATGCGGCGACACCAGGGCTTGTACAGGGCGGCCAAGAACACGCAGGTCGCGAGGCCGTGCGTGATGTCGAACGGCACCGCCGTAGCAAGACGCGCCACAGCGCCTGCCCAGGTGAGCGGCTGCACAAAACCGATGATGTCATACGCGTTGATCACGACGCCATACAGCAAGCCCGAGGCAAAGCCGTACGCCATCAGCGCCGGCATGCGCACGGTTCCATCCGCACGGTCGAACGCACCCGCATGCGCCAGCGC
>JAIJJM010000215.1 GCA_022728415.1 Collinsella sp.
ACTGGCCGGTCAACCGGGTCAGCGAACTGCTTCCGTGGCGCATAGCACTGCCAGCTGAATAACACATCCCCGTCAATACGGCCCTCGCTGTACGCTTACCGCTTATCCAACGGACATCCGCAAAGTGATCTGATCTATACGACGAATGCCATCGAGTCGCTAAACAGCGTGATCCGCCATGCGATCAAAAAGCGTAAAGTGTTCCCGACAGACGACTCGGTGAAAAAAGTGGTGTGGCTGGCAATCCAGTCTGCGTCCCAGAAATGGACGATGCCGTTGAAGGACTGGCGAATGGCAATGAGCCGCTTTATTATCGAGTTCGGTGACCGCCTGGACGGTCACTTCTGAGAAAGGCATTTACACAGAATCTTAAACAGGCTCGCGCCAGTCGGCAAAACTAGTTGACGTCTAATACACTCCCCCTTACCGAAGACCTTCAGTTTTATATTTTAAGAGTCTCTGAGAAAGGCTGCCTTCCGGCAGCCCTTTACCCCCACATCAGAACATATACCGGAAATTCGCGTTTACCGCATTATCCACGTTATATTTACCAAAGGCTGACTTCTCAAACTCCAGACCAAAGCGCATATTGTCCTTTATCTGCGCATTCATACCAACATTAAACAGCATCCGGCTGTCCTTCTCTCCTTTTATCCGTTTCTCCCCGGACGCATCACGCAGTACGGTCTCTCCATTATTCAGCAGGTCAAACTGCCAGCTGGTTCCGGCACGGGCCGTCACACTCCAGTCCTTACCACTGAAGGTCTTGCCCAGTTCAACCCCTGTTCTTCCAACCAGCGGACTGAAGTCCCTGTTCTTCATGCTCAGGTCCATATCACCGTCTTTCCAGCGGAATGTTTTCCCGGACACGGCGCCGTAAACCAGTTCAGCCTGCGGCTCAATGAACGTGTCCTCTGTCAGGTGATAGCGGTAACCCGTTTCAGCACCGGCATACCAGGAATGGGTGTTGTAGTGTTTCGTTCCCAGGCTAGCAAAGTTACCTGTGTAATCATTGTCATGGTGAATATATTTACCAATCAAATCGATATAGGCACCGGACTCAAACAATGCTGAAGCATACAGACCGCCCCCCACCGATTTCGTCTTTCCGCTGAATGCATGGCTGTCTGCACTGCTGTCGGTATAGGTCATCGTGACACCGGTAAACAGGTCCACACCGTCCAGTTCATGTTTTTTGTCAAAGCCGACCTGAACATGGGTGTAATTATCACTGTAACCACCGTCTGCAGAACCGGCACCACTCATGATGCGCGCCCAGGCACCGGCATCACCGTTTGTGTCACGCAGGTCACCCATACGTTTGTTCAGATTGTTAACTTCCGTCATGAAGTTTTTATACCCGGCATTCATGAAACTGTCAGCCTTCGAGGCAGCGGCTTTATCAGCCTCCGCTTTAAAACCATCCAGTATCCACTTCGTATTGCCACCACTGGTATCAACATGCAGGGTTGGGGTCACCCGACTGAAACCTGTCACCCGGGTGCCGGCCTTAAACATCTCTGCTGAAGTTCCCGCCGGTGCCGTGACCAGAGGAATATTCAGGGCCTGTCCCTGAGCAGGATTATTCATAAAGCTGACGTTCAGGCTGTTATCTGAACCAGTGGCTTTTTCAGTCACATTAATTTTATCGGCATTTTTCAGGTCCGTACGCAAAACAAAATCACTGCCTGTTGCATCCAGTTTATTCACCGTCAGGGTACGGAATGTACGGTCTCCTTCAGAACTAATACGGCTGTTTCTGACGGTAAGACTGTGGATGGCAGAGTCCCCACCCAGAGTCCACAGTGCATTATGCATACTGACATCAGCCCTGCCACCGGTTATGGCACCATTGAATGCTGCGTTATAGCCCTCAAGAAGACTGCCGGCAAACGCCGATGCAGCCGTTTCCGCAGAAGCCAGTTCTGCCGGCGTGTCAGACCCGATGGTAACTGTTGATGCCGCAGAGGCATGAATATCACCGGAAGCATGTGCTCCACGGGTAATTTCCAGTGCTGCGTTATCGCCGGTCAGGTCATATCCGTCCGTCAGATATACAGCAGGGGCATACTGATTAGTCGTATCTTTAACCGGTGTACCGCTCAGGGTGATTTTGCCGTTCTTACCGGCCTGAATATGCCCGTCGCTGAAAAGACCGTTCAGTGCTGTAAGATGACCGCCATCATGCACTGTCAGTGAACTGCCGGCAAAAGCACCCGGGGCTGTCAACAGGACGTCCGGAGAGGTGATGCTGACGGCACTGTCATAAGCGTCAATCCCCCCGGTGAACCTGCTGCCGATATCCAGGGCTGAGTTATGGTTCAGCGTAATATTCCCTTCATACTGGCTCCTGTCATTCACGGTGTCCGGGACAGAGGTACCTTCCTCCGGAATGACATAATTTCCTGTTCCGTCATTTTTATCCACAAATGCCCTGTCACTTCCCAGTGTGATATGGCTGTTATCCGACTTAATGTCACTGTTCAGCGAGGCGTTACGTGAAAGATGGAAGTCAGCGTCTTTCAGCGACAGTGTTTTCATTGTAAACTGACGGTTTTCCCAGTCTTTCTGGTTCAGGCTGACCGGTGCACTGCCACTGATGGAGGCATGGATAACCGGATGTCCCTGGAATATCAGGGTGCCACTGTCCTGACTCAGGGTACCTTCCGGCAGGTTCACGCTACCATCAAAGATGACCTTTCTTCCCCCCGGCACCTGTGGAATGGCGACATCCATATTCCCGGTCAGCTGACCATGAAAGATAACGGGTTGTTTTGCCCGCCCGGCCAGGATCCTATCTTTTACTGTCTGAACTGCTTTGTTTTTGTCCATGCCAACAAACTCCCACTGAGCCGGATCATTCAGGCTGTTCCCCCACAGAGTGTTACCATAGCTGGCAGATTTCAGAATATAGAAGCGGGTCTGGCTGTTGAGTATCATGCTGTACAGGTTTCCTGGAGTGCCGGTACCACCAAAGGGGGATATATTTCCAATCGTCGGTTCACTGACATTTGTATCCTGAGCCTTAAGATCCAGTAAAAGCTGGGATTTTTGCTGTGCATTATTTGTAATCACCGCCCCGTAATCAGCAGCCTGCAGTCGGGTGAAGGTAACGGCATTACCATTAAGGTCAAGCTTACCTCCCCGGTATCCCCATGAAATGTTATCCGGATTGACCTGACGGGCATCCCCGAGCACCACGGTCGGACGTCCGCTGGCGAGGTTCACTGAACTGAAGGCCTGGATATTACCTGCAGTGTCTGCCTGCTGGTTAAGTACAACGATACCGTCTCCCGTTTTCAGTCCTCCCGGGTTTACACCTGTTCCGTTTATGGTCAGGGTTCCTTCCCCCAGCTTATGCAAGTTGTCACCGGCAACGCCGTTGACCTTCCAGGTTACATTCGTCCCCTTGTCAGTAATAATGCCGGCACCCGTCCATGTTTTTCCGGATTCAGCAGATACGGTGTAACTGTCTTTAAATTCGAGATAACCGGCACCCTGAGTCACACTGTCTTTCAGGATAATTGCACCATTCTGCCCGCTGAATACCAGATTTTTACCGGCATTGAGGTCATTGTCTTTCTGCCCGTGCATGGTCCAGTTTTTACTGCCCTGGCTCAGGGTACCTGTGCCTGATGTTTTGTCGTATGTCCAGTTCAGGGGGCCCAGTCCGGAAACAAAGTCTACGGGGGCATCGAAATCGTCCTGCATAACCTGGTTCAGATAATCTGTTGGTATGACATTCCACCAGTTCGTAGCACCATTAATACCTGCATATGCTCTTAATACAGCAACAATAACCCATTTTTTTTGTTGTTTATCATAAGCAAACAAAGGAGAACCACTATCCCCAGGGGCTCCATAGTCAGGTAAAGGGCCGTTTACAGGATTATAAGTTTGCCCGGGATTAGAGACTATTGTTGCATCAGATATCAGAGGAACTCCTGTGGTTCCTCCTGTTTTAAAAGCATATCCACCGGCAACCTTAACTAAATTTCCGTCCTTGTCCTTAGTGTACTGCGTACCACTACCCACCCGATAAAAAGCGGTGTAACGTTCAGTGTATTTATAAGCATTGGCTTTGGTTCCTTCTGATGTTACCGCTGAGGGAATAACTTCTGTAACCAGTTTATTCAGACGTGGAGCATGGAAGTCAATAGAAGGGTGGTTATTACGGTCAACAAGGGAATATGTATTTTTCCCATTACCAAAGCTCACACTCCGATATCCTCCGTTATGCTTTACGCTGACGATATACTGAGGCGATACAAGCGTAGCAACGCCATTTGAGCTCACACTGCTGAAATCGGCCATTGGGGCTTTACCCAGTCTTCCCACAAGTTTTCCGTCCTTATCATATACCGGAATATCATTGGCACCAGGTACAAAAAGCCCTTTGTTTTCGGCGAAATCACGATAAATCTGATAGGCAATATCGGAACGGACAATACCCGCCTGGGATATCTGAGAGTAACACAGACAGATTGCTGGAATGCCAGCCAGAAGAATATGCGTTAATCTTCGGCATGTCTTTTTTATTACCCTGCGGGCAAGTTCAGAGACAGCAATAAGCCCCCCGGTGACGGGGCAATATTTAAGAGAATAAACTTTATTCACTATGGATTCTCCATGATGTTTACAAGGGATATAAAAGTAAAATAGCTGAAGAAGCTAATGATAACCCGACGTTATCACCAGAAAGGAAAATATAGTTACTGCATTAATGTGTTTTTGTGAACTGAACCGCCCCGGGTTTCCTGGAGAGTGTTTTATCTGTGAACTCAGGCTGCCAGATCATC
>JAIJJM010000216.1 GCA_022728415.1 Collinsella sp.
CTCGCAGTATCCGGTTCTCAAGGTGCACGCCTGCGCGGTGTATCCGGTCCGACCGGGCCGCGCGGCAAGGAGATATATTGCCAGACCGGAGGGCCCCCGGGGGCGGGAATCTGGGCGTACACATTTCCTACATATATTAAGACCCTGTTTGCGTTTGCCAGCCGTTCTCTACCGCTCACCGAGGGCCTCTTTATCGTGCAGCGTCATATGGCTAAAGCTGATAGGCTCCCTTGGCCAAGGCACAGCCGGCATCGAGCAACCCATCGCGCTCCTCCACCGAGAACCCCTCGGCATATACGCGAACCACCGGTTCGGTCCCGCTGGGGCGGATCAGCAGCCAGGTGTCATCCTCGAATGCCAAACGTAAACCATCCATATGGCTTACAGCCTGCGGCGCCTTGCCGTAAATCGATTTGGGATTCATGCCGGGAAGCAGCGTTCGCAGCGATTCGGCGTCTTCGGCCTCAAGGCGCAAATCGCGACGCCCATAACTCGTCTTACCAAAACTGGCCTCGAGCTGATCGACCAAAACGCCCAAGGGCGCGCCCGCCTTTGCCATAAGCTCACACAGAATCAGACAAGCAAGGATTCCATCACGCTCGGGCATATGCGCGGCGATGCCGATACCGCCGGCCTCCTCGCCTCCCATGAGGACACCGCCCTTCTTCATCTCTGCAGCTATATATTTGAAACCGACCGGCTTAACGGTCACACGACAGCCAAGCGCCTCAGCAATGCGGCGCACGAGCGTCGAGCTCGAGAGATTGACGACGACACGCCCCTCCAAATTGCGGAATTGAACGAGGTCGCCCAAAACAAGCGCCATGATTTGATGCGGATGAATATATCTACCGCGTTCGTCGACCGCGCCGATACGGTCGGCATCGCCGTCAGTCACCAGGCCCGCGCACGCCCCGTCCTCGACAACCGCACGCTCGCAAGCGTCCACCCACGGCTCAACAGGGTCGGGGCAAATGTCCTCTTGATCGGACGACTGTCCGGCATGGATCTCGTGCACCTCGACGCCTAGCTCCCGCAGCAGGTCGGCAAGATATCCCTGGGCCGCGCCGCCCATGGGGTCAACTACCACACGCAGGTGAGCGGCTCGAATGGCCTCGGCATCGACAAACGATGCCACCGCCTGCATATAGTCAGGAATAATATCCGCGGTGCGATAGCGTTCCTCGATCCCCATCGGCTCGGGGGCCATGGTCTCTTCGAGTTCCTCGATGACATCCTGATTGGCCGTCGAGCCATCTCCCATGCGCAGTTTAAGGCACAGATACCCCTGCGGATGATGGGACCCTGTCACCATGAGCGCACCGCAGGCCTCGCCGTCATACGCCGCCGCCCACGTAAGAGCGGGGGTCGGGACAGGCCGAGATGCGAGCACTGCGTCCAATCCGTGAGCCGCAAGCACGCCTGCCGCAAGCTCGGCGAACTCGCGCGCCTGCGGCCGGGTGTCGAACCCTATATATACTGTTTTGCCGGGATTGATCTTTTGCCACAACTCGCCGACGGCATCGGCAATGCGGGCAACGTTGTCGGCGGTAAAGTCGTCGTCGACGCGGGCGCGCCAACCGTCAGTTCCAAAATGAATTATCGCGCACACGCGCAGACACCTCACAGTGTTTGGATCATGGTACGCATGCGGTATACCCGCAACGCTCGCCCAGCAACCTGCCAAAACCGGCATTCACCATTTGGGCAAATGTTACCGACGATGTGTAACCAATAAAAAAACCGCCCCGTATGGAGCGGTTTTGCCCTTTATATATCGAGCGCCTCGGCCATCGCCGCCGTAGTGATTGCCGTGGTTCCACAGCAACTGCCCACCATTGCGGCACCGGCATGTCTCCATTCGATGCATGCGCGCGCGAAAGCTTCGGGGTTCTCGTGCCATACGGGGCCATCCTGAGTCTGGACCGGATCGCCTACGTTGGGACGCGCCGTGACGGGAGTAGTCGCCGATGCAACCATCCTGGGCACCGCCGCGTTCGCGGCCGCAAGCGAACAGCAATTAACACCAACCGAGTTTGCGCCGTGTTTTTCGGCGTACAAAACGGCTGCCTCGATGTTGAGGCCATCGCCCAACAGGTCGCCTTTTTCGTCAACGACAAAACTCACCAGAACAGGCATGCCGTCGGCGGCATCTCGAGCGCCGGCAAGCATGGGCTGCAAATTACGGATAGACGTCACCGTCTCGATCAGCAGACCGTCAACGCCGGCATTGAGCAAGGCGTGCGCCTGTTCGCGCGCAATGCCTCGGATTTCACGATACTCGGCAGAGTCCTCGGCAAACCACTCAATACCGATCGGGCCCATCGAGCCCAGCAGCAGCTGAGGGTGCGCCTGGCGGGCATCGTCGACGGCCCCGCGATTGACCTCCGCCACGGACGGCGAAATCTGGTCGTGCTTGAGGGCATAGCTCGATGCCTGAAAGGTGTTGGTAATGAGCACCTGCGCGCCGGCGGCGACATACAAGCGATGGATACGAGAAACGGTCTGCGGCTCTGCCAGATTCCAAAACGCCGGTGGAATGTCGGCGGCATCGTACTCACTCAACAAGACACTGCCCATGGGGCCCTGCGCCAACAAGGTCTCGCTCGACAAACGGCGCGTAAGTTCCTCGGCACCAAAGCGATTGTAATAACTCGTATCCATATATATCCCGCTATTCCTCGACGCTGATTCCCTGCTTTTCGAGATAGGCGAGCCAGCGGTTCATCGTGTCCTCGGATAGCGCATGCTCCATCATGCAGGCCTCGGCATCGGCTCGCTCAAATTCGACACCGAGCTCCTGAACCAAAAACGTGCGGATGAGGCGATGACGGTACCAGATAGCCGTGCCAACCTCGCGGCCGCGATCGGTCAGGACTACCTTGCCGTAGTGCGATTGCTCGACAAGTTCGGATGCCTTGAGCGCCGAAACCGCTTTATTGACCGATGCCTTGGAGACGCCAAGGCGCTGCGCGATGTCGACCGATCGCACGCCGTTGGTTTCCCCCTCTTCGCTTTCAATGCGAACCATGCACTCCAAGTAGTCTTCGTTCGCCACCGTCAGATGTAGTTCGCGCGAGCTATTTGTCGTATCCATGATCTTCCGTCCCTTCTGCATTCAATGGCTGATTCTACCCCATCCAAGCGTCGCGGTATGCCGTGGCATACCGTGCTAGAGTTCTTGTTGCACACGACGACCAAGATTGGAGCGGTCTTTATGGAAAACACCACCACGAACCCCGATGTCCTCGAGCGCTTTTTGCGCTACGTCCAGATCAACACGCAGTCCGAGGATGCAAACTGCGACCAGGTACCCTCGAGCGCCGTTCAGTTTGACCTTGCCAACGTGCTGGCTGAAGAGCTGCGCGAGCTTGGTGCAGAAGATGCCCACGTGACCGAGCACGCCTATGTCTGCGCGCATATCTCCGCAAGTGCGGGCGCTGAGGACAAGCCCGCCCTGGGCCTGATCGCCCACCTCGACACCACCGAAGTTGCACCGGGTGCCGGCGTGAAGCCACACATCGTACACTACGAAGGCGGCGACCTGGTCTGCGGCACGGTTGACGGTAAGCCCGTTGCCATGAGCACTGCCAAGCTTCCCGCCCTGAACGACCTCGCGGGTGAGGACCTGGTCTGCAGCGATGGCACCACGCTGCTGGGCGCGGACGACAAGGCAGGCGTCGCCGAGATCATGTCGCTTGTCGCGCGTATCGCTCAGGACCCTTCTCTGCCCCATCCCGCGCTCGGCATTTGCTTCTGCCCTGACGAGGAGATCGGCCACGGAGCCGAGCTGTTGGATATCGATACCTTTGGCTGCAAGTACGCCTACACGGTCGACGGCGGCCCCATCGGCGAGCTGGAGTGGGAGTGCTTTAACGCCGCCGAGGCGACCGTCCGCTTTGAGGGCCAGTCCATCCACCCGGGCGACGCCAAGGGTCGTATGGTCAACGCAGGCAATCTGTTCTGCGACTTCAACGCGCTGCTCCCTTATGCGCAGCGCCCGGAATACACCGAGGGCTACGAGGGCTTCTATCATCTTGAGGGCGTGTCTGCAACCGTCGACCACGCTACGGCGCGCTATATCGTTCGCGACCACGACGCGGCAAAGTTCCAGCAGAAGATTGCGCTGATTGATTCCGCCGCAGCCCTACTCAACCAGCGCCTGGGCGAGGAACTCGTGACGGTCGAGATCAAGCAGCAGTACCGCAACATGGCCGAGATCGTGCGTGACTACCCCGAGCTTATCGATGTCGCCAAGGAAGCCTACCTTGCCTGCGGCATTGAGCCCCAGGCGCTGCCGATTCGCGGCGGCACCGACGGTGCGCAGCTGTCGTTCCGCGGCCTGCCCTGCCCCAACCTTTCCACGGGCGGCTACTGCTACCACGGCGTTAACGAGTTTGTCCCGGTCAACTCGCTCGTCAAGATGACCGACGTCCTCCAGGAGCTCGTCACCCGCTTCGCATAAGCTGGCCGCTCAAGCTTAAATGACAAACCGCCCCATCCTCTACAGAGAACGGAGCGGTTTTTTGCTCCAATGAGAACAGGTTGACGCGCGCCAGCCTCTTGACGCAAGGGTGCCCCAAACTGCCGGCACATAAAGAATGTCCCCAAGTGTCAAGTGCAGCAAGAGTGTCCCCTTTGACTAGTCGTTTAAGAACGTCCCCAATGACTACTCTCCAATGTTTTGGCAACGACAGTGAGCTGGCCACATTTGAGACAAGGTGACGTGAAACGAAAGGGCGCTGACCTTCTGGTCGCGCCCTTGAAGTTGAACGTCAGATTGT
>JAIJJM010000217.1 GCA_022728415.1 Collinsella sp.
GACGGCTCAGCACACTCATGATCACCGTAACGCATTTGCCCGAGAACGCGCCGTAGCCACGGCTGATCGTCGCCGTGCGGTTGAGACGCTTGACGATAAACTCCTCGACTTTGAGCGGTTCGGCGCAAATAATCGTACAGACCTTGCGCAGGTGAATACCCTCGATAGCCTTATCGACCACGAGCGTCTTGGCAAACAGACCGAGCACGCAGTACAAACCTACGCGCGGGCCGTACAGGAACGCCGCGATGGCCACGATGCCGATATCGACCAACAGCAGCGCACGGCCAATCTCGAGCGTCGTGCGGCGTTTGAGGATCATGGCGAGGATGTCTGTGCCGCCCGTGGAGGCGCCAATGTCAAAGACGATGGCACTGCCCAGCGCCGGCAAGATGACGGCAAAACACAAGTCGAGCCACATATCGCCTGTCATCGAGACATCGGTCGGGATGAACAGCTCAAAC
This sequence comes from Collinsella sp., assembly GCA_022728415.1. The sequence goes on from JAIJJM010000217.1 coordinate 465, forward strand.
AGCGAGACATAGGCGGAAAGCGCAAACGAGGCAAAAACGCTCCAAAGAATCGCCTTGCGGTCCAAGAAGATGAAGCCCAAGACGACCAGGGCCGCGTTGATGATCCACATAAAGACACCGACGGGCAGGGTCGGAAACAGCGTGGACAGGATAACCGACACGCCCGAGGTGCCGCCAAAGGCAAAGTGGTTGGGAGTTTTAAAGGCCACGATGGCGAACGCCGTGAGAATCAGGCCCAGGTTGAGCTCGGCGAAGAAGCGCGGAAAGCCCGGCTCCTGGCTGCGTTTTTGGCCGGCACGCTCGCCGCGCTCGATAACATCACGATCGACAACGCACTCCATCGGCACCACGGGAGGACGATGCGCCTCCTCAGCAGCAAGCGATGCCGCCTCTGCCGCGGCCGCCTCAATCGCCCATGCCTCGCTTTCTGTTTCGTACTCGTCAGCCATTACGGCAACCCCTCGTTAGCAATGTGGAAACAATGCGCCCATTAGGGTAACGCGGAACGCAGCGATTGCAACCCTTAGTTAGATGAGCGGTATGCCTGCATCGGGGGCATACAAATAACGGTCGGCCGCACATGCATCCGTGCGGCCGACCGTTTAGTATTTCCGCAGATAAAACCTGCCAAAATAAACCAGTCCCTTTTTGGTAGGTTACTCATGCTGGCTGGTGCGGTGCTCGTACTCCTCGGGGGTGATGACGTCCTCGATACGCAGGTTGACGCCTGCCACCTCAAGGCCGGTCATTGCAGCCAAGCGCTCGGTGACGCGTGCCTTGACGTCGTCGAAAATTGCGGGCGCATAGGCACCGTACTCGATGATGACCGAAATGTTGACGACCACGCGGTTGTCGTCGGTGACCTCGACCGTCACGCCCTTGGTCAGGTTCTCGGCACCAAACTGCTCCTGCACAAAGTGCATAAGGTTACCCTTCATGCCCAAAACGTGCGGAACCTCGCGGGTGGCCATGGCGACGATCTTCTCGATCACGCCGTTGGAATAGGTCAGCGAGTCCTCGGACTCGTCCGCCTCCTCGTCCATCTCCTCGTTGTCCTCGTCCGCATCGGACTCGGCCTCGACGAGTGCCTCGTCCTCGAGCGTCACGTCCCCGGCATCGGCGATGGCCTCGTTCGCCTCGAGCTCGGTATCGGCTACATCGACCTTCGTGTTAAAAGCCATGGTTCCTCCTTATGCCTGCCGCGGATGCGACAGTCGAATACGTATTAACGGCCGCTAAACAGGCGCCCGAAGAAGTTGACGATGCCGTTTTCGCCATCACGAATCTGGCCAATCACGGCGCCGATGAGCACGAAGAATGCGATGACGAGCGTATCCCACAGGCCCAGCGTAAGCACCAGCACGGCGAGGATAAAGCCAGCGACGGCGCCGAGCGTGGTGTTGGGATGGCGTACGGCGTAGCTCCAGATGGCAGCACCCGTGCCCTTGATGAGACCCATGGCCTCGTCGAAGTCGTTGGCGGCGCTGTCGTGCTGCTCGCCGGCCTCGGGCTTGGGGTCGGCGGACTCGCCTGCCGGCGTAGCGTTCTGGTCGATCGTCAGGCGCGGCGTGCGGGCGGTCTTGTCTTGGTTGGTATCACTCACCGGAAACCTCCACGGTCTGGACGGTAGTCTTGGACGGCAAAAAACGGACGCGCGCGGTCGTGCCCGGCGTGCCGAGCATGGTGTCGCAGGCCTTCTCGATGCGCTGCTGCATCGAGGTGGCAAGGGAAGCGACGTCTTTATCATCGAGCGCGATGGCGTCGACCTTAAAACGGACGCGCGATTCGTCGGAACCCTGCACGCGTGCCTCGACATGCTCGATCATCACACGGTCGTCGCGCTCTGCCGCAGCGCGAGCACACGAGGAGAGGGCCGCGAGCGTGACCTCGATATTGCGCTCCCCCGCCGGATGCACGCAGGACGGCTCGCGACGAGCAAACATCAGGCGGAAGAAACCCACGAGCACGCCGAGCGCCACGACACCGCCGCACGCCGTAACAACGATACGCGGCGCAGCATCGCGCATCAGCAGCATAAAGCGATAGGTGTATGGCCCCCAAAACTGGCAGACAAGCGTGCCCAGCGCCACGATGGCGGCGGCAAGATACACAATCGCTAGGGCTCGTTTGAGTACGCGCACGCGCGCTCCCTTCAGGTTTCGGTCCACAGAATGCAAAACGATTCGCATCATTATAAAAGAGCCGGGTCCGGTGCTGTACGCACGCGGATCCGGCTCATCTATTCCACGAGACTTGCATGCTCGTTTCATTATGCCCAGATATGCACGGCTTAACCCGTGCAGGCGCTACTCCTCCTCGAGGGCAGCGATGACCTCGTCGGTCATGTCCATGGTGCTGTAAACATCCTGGACGTCGTCGAGCTCCTCGAGACGGTCGATGAGGCGCTGAACCTTCTTGGCGTCGGCGCCGGAGACCTCGGTCGGGGTGGTCGGGACCATGGTGGTCTCGGAGCCCTTGACCTGGACGCCCTGCTCCTCGAGTGCCTTGGAAACAGCCATGACGTCATTGGCGGCGGTCCAGACGATCCACTCCTCGCCGGCGTCCTCGTAGTCCTCGCCGCCGGCCTCGGCGATGGCCATCATGAACTCATCCTCGTCACCGGCAGCACCGTTGGCGATCATGATCTCCTTCTTGGCGTTCTCGTCCAAGATCTCCTTGGCGACGACGATCTGGCCCTTGCGCTCAAACTGGAAGGCGACGGAGCCGGAGGTGCCCAGGTTGCCGCCAGCGTGGGAGAAGGCGGAACGGACATCGGCGGCGGTACGGTTGCGGTTATCGGTCAGGCAGTCGACGTAGACGGCAACGCCGGCAGGACCATAGCCCTCGTACACGATGTTCTCGTAGACGGCGGCGTCGGCACCCGAACCGAAGGCCTTGTCGATAGCGGACTTGATCTTGTCCTTAGGCATAGACTGCGCCTTGGCCTTGGCAACGGCAGCGGCGAGGCTGGCGTTGTTCTCGGGCAGCGGGTCGCCGCCGAGACGGGCGGCAACGGTGATGTTGCGGCTCAGCTTGGAGAAGAGGGCGGAACGCTTGGCGTCCTGCGCGCCCTTACGATGCTTGGTTGTGGCCCACTTAGAGTGTCCGGACATACGTGTCTCCTATCGGTTTCGACCTACAGCCCAGCGCAGATGCCCGGGCAATATAAACAAACGTCGTTAGCGTACCACTTACGGCTTTCTAAGCCAATACAAGATGCACAACAGGCATTATTCATTTTTTAAGCCGTGTAAGACCGTGCAAGAAGCGCCGTAGGGACCAAATTGGGACCAAAAGAAAACCCGCCCGCGTCGATTCGCGGACGGGTTTTTATTGCGCCTCTATCTAATCGTCTCGGAATGCACCAACAAGGCACAGAGCCAAGAAGAAAATCAGGCTGCCGAAGGTGGAGCCGAGTATAAAGGCTGCGACGATGCCAATCATCGGCGGGTGCCGTCGGACACGTAGCACTGGAGACGGTCGAGGGCATTACCGTAGATGCCAGCGTAGTCATCGCCACCATAGGTAGAGCCGTCATCGCAGACCTCGTCCCAGTACCCGGCGTGGGCAACGTCCTGAGAACGGTAGTAGACCTGCTTGTACTCGCCGTTGGGCGTGATGTAGTACATCTGAACGCCGTCGATTGTCTGGCCCCAGATGCCAGCCATGCCATTTGCGGAATCGTTGTAGTTGGCAGACTGTACCCAGTCGAGCCAACCACTCTCCTTGGTGTGGACGCGATAGCGAAGCGTGCCGCTATCCACCCAAGCGATGAGCATGTCGTGGGAGCCGTAGGGCATTCCGGCGAAGCCCTCGGAGTTGCTGTCGTTGAAGTTGGTCACGGCATCGTTCCACGCGCCGTAGCGGGTGTGCAAGGCATAGTGAATGTTTACGCTCTTGCCCGTGGACTTCGGGAAGCTCGCACGAGTGGCAGAAGTGGAGGGCTGGTACGTACCGCCGTTGCCGTCAGTCGGCGCAATGGGTGCCACGTAGCCGCTACCGAGATAAGCCGCCACGGCCTGCTTGAACTCGGCCCACGTCTTTCCGTACTGACGGAAATAGCCGTTGGGGTCGGTGTGGTCGGAGCCGCCCCAGCGCTGAGCCGCCTCGTAGTGGCTCAAGAGTCGGGACGTATCCCAGCCATGAGCGCGGAGTTCATCGCCAGCCCACTTCACGGCTTCATTCCACTGCTTTGCGAAATCGGAGGCGTTGGTGGCGTGCGCCAACTCGATGCCGACCGTGTAGCCGTTGCCGTTGCCCACGTGCCAGCACAAGCGGCCCTCGGGAACTGTGTTGTACACAGTCGATCCGTCAAGCTC
>JAIJJM010000218.1 GCA_022728415.1 Collinsella sp.
GGCGATAACGCCGCCGCACCACGATAACCCCCGACGCTCGCACGCTTCGCGCAGATGGCCAACGACCGTGCGCGCCCGCTCGGGACTCCCACAGCCGACTTGAACAACAACATAGACGCGCGTTTCCGTGCCCCCAAGGCAATCAAGCACCTGCTCTACGACGCTCATCGCCTCATCATCAAAGGCATCATCAACAGCGAGCACCATGCCATCGACTACGCCGGTGTCATTTGCCTTCAAGTCGACCGGGCGGGGGAGCACGGTGCCGGAAAGCTGTGCATAGGCGGCGATGACATCCTGCAGGTCCCAGAGCAAAAACTCAAGATCGGCGCTATCGGGAATACTGATATACGCAATGGTCTGCAACGTTTTTGGTACATCGCCGCGCGCGATCGTCTCCATGCCGCCTCCTTTCCGGTTGGTTTCCGTTTAGGTTACACCGTCTGGCGGCGCCTCGCCGCGCTATCCTAGTGCAACCCTTACGAAAGGAACGCCATGCGTCTGCCCATGAATACCTCGCTTGCCACGCTTAAGCCCTCCGGCATCCGTCGGATTAATGCGCTCGCTGCCCAGCACCCAGGATGCATTGCGCTCGCGCTCGGCGAGCCCGATTTTCCTACACCCGATGTGATTAGCGCCGAGGTGACCGCCGCGCTGGGCCGCGGCGACACGCACTATCCGCCCAACAACGGTCGCCCCGCCCTGCGCGAGGCACTGTCTGCCTACATGGGGGACGCGGGCCTTACGTTTTCGGCCGACGAGATCATCCTGACCGACGGCGCGACCGAGGCTCTGTCGGCAACATTCATGGCTGTGCTCAACCCCGGCGACGAGGTCATTATCCTCACGCCGGCCTTTGGCCTGTACGAGAGCATCGTCGTGGCCAATCACGCCAAAGCGGTCTTTTTGGATACGGAGCCTGCGCAATTCCAGATTGACGAAGATGCACTTCGTGCTTGCGTGACACCGGCGACCAAGGCTATCGTCATCTGCTCGCCCAACAATCCTACGGGCTGCATCCTCGACGCGGCATCGCTCGACGCCGTGGCGCGCGTGGCAGACCAGGCGGGCATCTACGTGGTCTGCGACGACGTGTACAACCGTCTGGTCTACGTGGATGGCTACGAGCGCTTTGCCCAGCGCCACCCGGAGCTACGCGAGCAGACGGTGGTCATCGAGAGCTTCTCCAAACCCTGGGCCATGACCGGCTGGCGCTTGGGCTGGCTCGCAGCGGCAGGGCCCGTCATTGCCGAGATCGCAAAGGCTCACCAATACTTAGTATCGAGTGCCGTCTCCTTCGAGATGGACGCCGCAACTCGAGCCCTCACCGTCGACCCCACTCCCATGCTCGAAGTCTACCGAGCCCGCCGCAAGCGCGTGCTCGCAGCCTTAAACGCCATGGGCCTCGACGTAGTGGAACCGGCAGGAGCCTTCTACGCCTTCCCCAGCATCAAACAGTACGGCTTAACCAGCGATGATTTCTGCATCAGAGCCATCAAAGAAGCAAACGTAGCCCTAGTCCCCGGCAACTGCTTCGGCACCGAAGGCCACGTACGCCTCAGCTACTGCGTCTCCGACAAAGACCTAGACGAAGGCCTCCGCCGCCTGTCCACCTTCGTTTCGACCTTATAGCCCAACGGGACGCAACACATCAGCCCACCGACCCAAGCATTAATGAGTAGGGGCGTCAGCCAACGAAAACCTGGGCTGCCCAAAGTCAACGCAGGCACGCGCCGCCGAAGGCCAGGCGCAAGGTTTTCGTAGATTCCGCACGAGCCGAAGAGCACTTAATGTGCTCTTCGAGCGAGCCAGGACTTGACCGAGCGAAAATCTCAACCCGGCCCCTCGGACCGGAGCGTATGCAGGGTTTGTGTACGAATCCTCGTGTCCGTTGACCGACGCCGGGGTCCCCGCCATAATACTTTCGGTTCACGCACGAATCCGCTGCCAGAGACAGCCGGTGCAAACGGGCATCGCCCGCGAGCTTAATGGGGTATCCCGCCAGCCGAGGTGGTCGAGTAGATATGTCTTCTCGCCCCCGTCGCTCATGCAGCGCGGGGGCTTTCTTTTTGGACATGCCCCCGTCACGTCCTTGTGGCGGACCGTGCCCGGAAAGAATTCGAGGAGGTGTAATTCATGCCCCAGCAGTACAAAATCGACAAGGTTGCAGAGATCGAGTCCCGTATCGCCGAGAACGCCGGTCTGTTCGTCGTCAACTACAACGGTCTGACGGTTAAGCAGGCTCAGGAGCTGCGTCATCAGCTTCGCGAGTGCGGCGCCGAGATGAAGGTCTACAAGAACAACCTGGTCAAGATCGCCCTCAAGAACCAGGAGCAGCCCGAGATCGACGAGATCCTCGCCGGCCCCGTCGCTTATGTGTTCTACGAGACCGAGCCGGTCGAGGCCGCTAAGGCCCTTAAGGACTTCTCCGCCAATTCCAAGGGTGTCCTTGAGATCAAGGGTGGTATCTCCGACGGCAAGGCCGTTTCCGCTGATGATGTTAAGGCTATCGCCGAGCTGCCCACCAAGGATCAGCTTCTCGGCCAGATCGCCGGTCTCATCTCCGGTTTCGCTCGCGACATCGCTGTCTGCGTCAACGGCGTTTCCTCTGGTCTCGCTCGTTCGATCCAGCAGGTCTCCGAGCAGAAGGCGGCCTAGTCGCTGTTTTCACCCGCGGCGGCAACGCCGCACCCCTGGCGCATTCGCGCCGTGTTTTAACTGATCTCCGTGCACAGACACGGAAACCGAAAGGACTTAGAAATGGCTAAGCTTACCACCGATGAGATCATCGATGCTCTTAAGGAAATGACCCTTCTCGAGGCTTCCGAGCTCGTCAAGGCTATCGAGGACACCTTCGGCGTTTCCGCCGCTGCTCCTGCCGCCGTTGTCGCCGCTCCTGCTGCTGGCGCTGCCGAGGCCGAGGAGAAGACCGAGTTTGACGTCGTGCTCGAGGGCTTCGGCGACAACAAGATCCAGGTCATCAAGGCCGTCCGTGAGCTCACCAGCCTTGGCCTGAAGGAGGCCAAGGAGGTCGTCGAGGGCGCTCCCAAGGCTGTTCTCGAGGGTGCCAAGAAGGAGGACGCCGAGGCTGCCAAGGAGAAGCTCGAGGCTGCTGGCGCTGCTGTCACCCTCAAGTAATCAGGCTTTCTTGCCAGATTTCTTTGCAGACGGGGCTCGCTATGCGAGTCCCGTCTTTTTGTTTTAGCCCCTCATTCCCATTGCTCGACACGCAGAACGCCGCTGTCTTCGCCGTGCCAATCCCGTTACCGCTGGGGCCAAAAATTGCACCATTCGACCAATAATTTGCGTTGACCTGCTGAAGAATTGCGTTTGCCTTACGGCGACGGATGTCTCCGGCGGTAAGATACTCCGGTATCGCAATTTGGTCTGCGGCCGTTGTGCCGCACGCACAGGGCGCATTCTGCGCCTGCGAAAGGATCCTTGAATAACATGAAGGCAATCATCCCCGCCGCCGGTCTCGGCACGCGTTTTCTGCCTGGCACTAAATGCACGCCTAAAGAGATGCTGCCGGTGCTCGACAAGCCGGTCATTCAGTATGTCGTTGAGGAGGCACTCGACCCCGAGGAGGTCGACGACGCCATTATCGTTACCTCTCCCGGTAAGCCCGAGCTGCTGAGCTACTTCCAGCCCGATCGCTCGCTCGAGAATCTGCTGCGCGAGCGCGGTAAGGATGCTTACGCCGACGCTGTTGCCCACGCGGGCGGCATGCCGGTCGACTTCCGTTATCAGTACGAGCCCAAGGGCCTCGGTCATGCCATTCGCTCTGCTGCCGACGCCGTGGCAGGGGAGAACTTCCTGGTTCTTCTGGGCGACTACGTTGTGCCTAACCGTGACATCTGCGACAAGATGCTTGCCGTTTCCAAGGAGCACGGTGGCGCTTCGGTTATCGCCGTTGCCGCGTGCGCTCCGGAGGAAGTCAGCCGCTATGGCGTCATCGCTGGCGATCGTGTTGGCTCGCTCGAGGGTTTTGAGGACGCCGGCGACGCAGAGCCGGGCGCTGTCTGGCGCATCGGCGGTCTGGTCGAGAAGCCTGCTCCCGAGGCGGCTCCGTCCAACCTGTACATCGTCGGCCGTTACCTGCTGAGCCCGCTGGTCATGGACCTGCTTGCCGATCAGCAGGCCGGCAAGGGCGGCGAGATCCAGCTTACCGACGCCATGGCTCGCTCGCTCGACCGCGAGGCTATGTACGCTGTCGTCATCGACCCGCTCTCGGGCTACGACACCGGCACGCCCTCTGGCTGGATGGCCACCAACGCCCTCATGGCCGCAAGCGATCCTCGCTTTGCCAGCGCCTTCTGGGACGCCATCGACGAGCGCGGCGGCTTGATGCGCAAGTAAGCCTTCGGGCATCAACATGTACGGGTGCGGACTTCGGTCTGCACCCGTTTTTTTATTCGGGCTGTGTCGGGTCTCCGGAAACTGCGGCTCATTTTTAGGCCGTATTCCGGGCTGCGCTTTCCCAAACAGGTGGATTGCGGAAACTACGACCCGGAATTGTTGCTCAGAACGGGATATGCTTTCCCAAACAGGTCACAACCGGAAACTGCGGCCCAGTTTGGGGCCTCAAAACGGGACGTAATTTCCGCCTAATCAATCCTCGCCGCCATTCAGCGGTGCGCATCTGCAGCGCTGTTCACAGAAAATATATGAACAGATGTTCGATACATACCTATCTACCTGCACCTTTTCTGTCGAAAAACTTTGCTACTCCAAAAACTCAATCGCGTCAAGGCTTTTCTTGCCCAACGGTCGGTAC
>JAIJJM010000219.1 GCA_022728415.1 Collinsella sp.
CCATCCCGTTTTTGGCCGTCGTCGCCATGGGTGACCTGGGCTCGGGCCTGGTCGTGCTGGTCTCGGGTGCCATCGTCATCTGCATGAGCGGCGCACGCCGTGAATGGGTGCTGTCGACCTTGGCCCTGCTGGTTGGTTTGATTGCACTCATCCTGGCGCTTGATTCGGTCTTTGATTCGCTCCTTGGCCACGACGTGCTTATCAAGCAGTATCAGATGAACCGTCTGACAGTCTTCATCGACCCCGACAAAGCCGATTCGGATAATGCCTACAACCTGCAGCAGTCGCTCATTGCCGTCGGGTCGGGTGGCTTTTTTGGTAAGGGCCTGGGCCACGCGACGCAGTCGGTCGGTGGCTTTCTACCCGAGTTTCACACCGACTTCGTCTTCGCCTTCCTGTCCGAGACCTTTGGCTTTTGCGGCTCCTTTTTGCTCCTGTGCCTCTATGTGCTGTTGATCTTCTCGACAATTCGCGTTGCCTTTAAGTGCGAGTCGCTGTTCTTGCGCTTATCGTGCGTGGGTATCGTTGGCATGTGGGCGTTCCAGACCTTCGAGAACATCGGCATGTGCATTGGCATGATGCCGATTACCGGTATTCCGCTACCGTTTATTAGCTTCGGTTCGTCGTCGATGATGATTCAGTTGCTGACGGTGGGTATCGTACAATCCATATGGCGGCATCGTTCGGGCGCCGCGTAACCGCTGGAGGGGTTTGCCATGAAGATTCCCGTAGATAAGTTGACCAGCGCTTTTAAGATGGGCGCGTCTGTTAAGAAGGATTCCGATACGCCGGTGCGTGTCTCGGTTTACCTTGATTCGACTGCGTCCCGCTTTTTGGTCGAGACGGTGCGCGATGCCTTTGTGCCGCAGACGACCTCGGGCATTGTGCGTGTTGATCGCCTGGGGGAGGACCGTATCGTTCCCAAGGCCGATACCGACGTGGTGTTGGTCCTCTCGTGCGGATCCGACCGCCTGGAGAGTGCTGTGCAGGAGCTCGTGATTGCCGGCGCGCCCGTGTGCGTGCTTGCCGAGTCCGCCGTCGAGGTGCCGTTCGTTGAGGAATCTACGCCCATGCTCGGCGTGGTGGCGGCGATCGATAAGACCTATCTGCTCGAGACGCTTGCCCGCTGGATCCTCGATCGTACGGACAAGGAGACGGCTTTTGCCGCCAACTTTGCCTTTATGCGCATCGCGGCGGCAAATCGCATCATTACCTCGTGCGCGCTCACCAACATGGCGACGGGCGCCCTGGTGTTTTTGCCGGGTGCCGACTATCCCGTGATGGCGCTGGCGCAGGTGGGCATGCTCTTTGAGCTGGCGGCCATCTTTGGGCGCCGCATAAAGCCCGAGCGCGGCTACGAGGTCGCGGGCGTGCTCGCCGGCGGTCTGGTGATTCGCGCCGTCACCCGCGCATTGGTGAAGCAGACGCCGCACATCGGCTTTGCTGTTAAGGCGCTCACTGCTGCCGCGGGCACCTATGGCATGGGCCGTGCGCTCGTTTCGCTCTACGAGCGCGATGTGGACTACAGCCGTGCCAACGAGGTAGTCACTGCCACGTTCTCCCGCGTTCGCGATCTGGTGACCACGGTCGCCGGCGCTACCCGTCCTATGGTGTCCTACCAAGATGCATCCGATCTCGCTGCTTAGGGGTTTTCTGTTGCGCGTTCCATACCAAGACTGTTTTCATCTGATCGAGCCGTTGCTCGCCAAGGTCGAGAAGCCGAGTCGCTATATCGACCACGAGTGGGGCACGCTCTCTAAGGCCGATGCCGACTATCGCTGCTGCATGATCTATCCGGACGTGTATGAGGTCGGTCTGCCCAACCAGGGCATCGCCATTCTCTACAACATCCTTAATCAGGCCGAGGGCATTTCCTGCGAGCGCGGCTACGTACCGTGGCCCGATATGGGCGATGCCATGCGCGAGGCGGGGATTCCGCTGCTGTCGCTCGAGGGCGCAGCGCCCGTGGCCTCGTTCGACATCGTCGGTATGCACGTGCCGCACGAGATGGCTGTGACAAACTTTCTCGAGGCGCTCGATCTCGCCGGCATTCCGCTGTTGGCTGCCGACCGTACCGAGGACGATCCCATCATCGTCGCCGGCGGACCTTCGGTGTATAACCCCGAGCCGTATGCAGCCTTCTTCGATGCCATCCTGATTGGCGAGGGCGAGGAGTCGCTGCTCGAGATCTGTCAGCTGCATTGCCGCTTGCGCGACGAGGGCGTCTCGCGCGCTCAGATTGTCGAGCGGCTCGCGACGGTCGTCGGTACCTATGTGCCGTCCCTGTATGAGGTACGTCATGACGAGCCCTGCTCGCCGCATGGCTACACCGTGCCGCGCGAGGGCAAGGACGTCCCGCCGGTGGTTTACAAGCGCGTCGTCGAGGACTTTGGTGCCACCAATCCGCTTTCTCAGTCGTGCGTGCCGTATGCGCAGCTCGTCCACGATCGCCTGTCTATCGAGATCCTGCGTGGTTGCGCCCGCGGCTGTCGTTTTTGCCAGGCCGGCATGACGTATCGCCCGGTGCGCGAGCGCTCGGCCGACCAGATCGTGTCCTCGGTGATCCAGGGCTTGGAAAAGACCGGTTATGACGAGGTGTCGCTGACCTCGCTTTCGACGACCGACCACTCCTGCATCCGCGACGTGCTCGGTAGGCTCAACCGCCGTCTGGAGGACACGGGCATTCGCGTGTCCATTCCGTCGCAGCGCTTGGATTCGTTTGGCGTTGATATGGCCGAGTCGGTCGCCGGCGAAAAGAAGGGCGGCCTGACGTTCGCGCCCGAGGCGGGCAGCCAGCGTATGCGCGACATCATCAACAAGAATGTGACCGAGGAGGACTTGGATCGCGCGGCCAAGGCAGCCTTCGAGGCCGGCTGGAACCGTATGAAGCTCTACTTTATGATGGGCCTTCCCGGCGAGCGCGACGAGGACATCGTGGCTATCGCCAACCTTGCCGATCACGTGCTGGAGCTCGGCCGCTCCGTGGTGCCCAAGGCGCGCCGCGGGTCTATTTCGGTGTCTATCTCGGTTTCGGTGTTCATCCCCAAGGCGGCAACACCCTTCCAGTGGTGCCCGCAGCTCGATTACGACGACGTCAAGCGCCGCCAGAAGCTGCTCATCACGAGTGTGCGCACCCGCGCCGTTCGCGTACACTACCACGATGCGGAGACCTCGCTTATCGAGGCTGCGCTCTCCCGTGCCGGCCGCGATATGACGCCGGTCATCATCGACGCCTGGCGTGCGGGCTCGCGCTTCGACGCCTGGGTGGAGCACTTTTCGCTCGACAACTGGAAGGAGGCCGCTGCCAAAAACGGCATCGACCTCAACGAGCTGGTGCACCTGCCCTACGAGCTGGACTGGCACCTGCCTTGGGAGCACGTGAGCCCCGGCTGCTCGCGCGGCTTCCTCGAGCGCGAATACCGCCGTTCGCTCGAGGGCGTCACGACGCCCGATTGCACCCGCACGTCGTGCACCGGCTGCGGAATCTGTCCCACGCTCCACGCCAAGAACGTATTGATGGGTGATCGCGCATGAGTGAGCGCTTGACCGACAATCCCACGCTCTTTAGGCTGCGCGTTCGCTACGGCAAGCGTGATCGCCTTAAGTACCTGGGCCATCTGGAACTGATCCATACCATTGAGCGCATCGTGCGCCGTGCGGGCCTGCCCTATGCCGTGACGCAGGGCTTCTCGCCGCATATGCGCGTGGGCTTTTCGTCGGCGCTGCCCGTGGGCACGTCGTCGACCTGCGAGTGGTATGACCTGTTTATGACTGAGTTTGTCGCGCTTGACGAGGCCTTTGAGCGCTTGGCCGCGGCGTCCCCGGCCGATCTGGCGCCCATCGAGGCCGCTTACATCGACGTGCGCACGCCGGCGCTGACGGCTCAGCTTGCGCGTCTGTCGTACCGCATCGACTTGCACCTTGACCCCGAAGCCCCCGTGAGCGCCGACGAGGTGCGCGCTGCGATCGACACGCTGCGCGCGGGTCATGGCATTGACTATGCGCGCGGCAAAAAGAGCAAGCGACTTGATCTGGACCATACGCTCGTTGACTATGAGCTCGCGGCTGGGGACCGGCCGGACCATCTGGTGCTCATGCTCGACACCCATGCCGACAACGAGGGCTCCATGCGTCCGGAGATTTTGCTTTCTGCTGCTGATGTTTTGTTGCAGGGCTTGACCCCGGGCGTCGATGCACCTATTGTTTCCACCGGTATGCAAGACCTCGTGACCATCTGCTCCTACGATGTCGAGCGTCAGAATCAAGCATGCGAGGACGACGAGGGCCGACTCGTCAGCCCCATACCTGTGCGAACTTGTGGATTTGCTCCACATACTCGTTGACGGGGGTATTATCGCCTGCTACTATATTCGGCTGTTGCACTAACTGATGCATGAAGGGCAAGTAAACATGTACGCAATCGTTAACACGGGCGGCAAGCAGTACAAGGTCGCCACCGACGATGTCATCACCGTCGAGAAGATCGAGGGCAATGAGGGCGACAAGGTCACCCTGCCGGTCATCTTCCTCAACGATGGTAAGAAGATCGTCACCGATCCCGACAAGCTGGCCAAGGCCAAGGTTACCGCTCAGATCGTTGAGCAGTTCAAGGGCGAGAAGCAGCTGGTCTTCAAGTTCCACAAGCGTAAGCGCTATCGTCGTCTGAAGGGTCACCGTCAGCAGCTCACCAAGCTGAAGATCGTGAAGGTCCAGGCTACGTCCCGCGCCAAGAAGGCTGTCAAGGCAGAGGCCGAGGCTGTTGCCGAGGC
>JAIJJM010000220.1 GCA_022728415.1 Collinsella sp.
AGGCCACCATGGTGGCCTGACTGATTTCTGAATGAAAGGAACTGATTTATGGGATTGTTTACGACCCGCCAGTTACTCGGTTATACCGAACAAAAAGTGAAATTCCGTGCGCTGTTTCTGGAGCTGTTTTTCCGCCGTACGGTGAATTTCCACACCGAAGAGGTGATGCTGGACAAAATTACCGGAAAAACGCCGGTGGCGGCCTATGTCTCCCCGATCGTTGAAGGAAAAGTGCTTCGCCATCGCGGTGGTGAAACCCGCGTGTTACGTCCGGGCTACGTCAAGCCGAAACACGAATTTAATTACCAGCAGGCGGTTGAGCGCCTTCCTGGTGAAGATCCGGCTCAGCTGAACGACCCGGCCTACCGTCGTCTGCGTATCATTACCGATAACCTCAAACAGGAAGAGCACGCCATTGTCCAGGTGGAAGAAATGCAGGCGGTGAATGCCGTGCTGTATGGCAAATACACCATGGAAGGGGATCAGTTTGATACTGTCGAGGTGGATTTCGGGCGCTCTGAAGGAAATAACATTGAGCAGGCTGACGGTAAAAAATGGTCTGAGCAGGACCGTGATACGTTTGATCCGACGCATGATATTGACCTCTACTGCGATCAGGCCAGCGGCCTTGTGAATATCGCCATTATGGACGGTACGGTCTGGCGTCTGCTGAATGGCTTTAAGCTGTTCCGCGAAAAACTGGATACCCGTCGCGGCTCAAATTCACAACTCGAAACGGCAGTGAAAGATCTGGGCGCAGTGGTGTCCTTCAAGGGGTATTACGGCGATCTGGCCATTGTGGTGGCGAAAACGTCTTATGTGGCAGAGGACGGTACCGAAAAACGTTATCTGCCGGAGGGCATGCTGGTGCTGGGGAATACGGCGGCAGAGGGGATTCGTTGCTATGGTGCCATTAAGGATGCACAGGCGTTGTCTGAAGGAGTGGTGGCTTCTTCCCGTTACCCGAAACACTGGCTGACCGTGGGCGATCCGTCCTGTGAATTCACCATGACGCAGTCCGCTCCGCTGATGGTGCTGCCGGATCCGGATGAGTTTGTGGTGGTACAGGTGAAATAATCCGTGAGCGGGGGCGAAATGCCCCCGTGTCTTTTTTCACAGGAGGCTGAGATGGCAACAAAAGAAGAAAATCTGAATCGTCTTCGTCAACTGGCTGGCCTGCTGGGGCGCGAGGCGGATATGTCGGGGAGTGCTGCGGATATTGCTCAACGTGTGTCTGAGTGGGAAGAGGAGCTTGCTGTTTCCCCGGAGGGCATTATGCACTCTGATGAGAGCGGGGCTGATCAAAATCACACAGACGATGGTGAGCAGTTGAACAACACGGATGCTCCGGATGATGTTAAAGCCGTCCGGGTACGGAAGTGCCTGCAAGTAATGGGGTATTGCCCGGAGACAGGTCGTCCCGTTGAGCTGGCGTTACGGGGTATGCGTGTTCTGGTGCCATCATCACTGGCAACGGCCATGATACAGCACGGAACGGCTGAATATGCGTGATTTTCAGAATGCCTTTGATGCTGCCCTCGCCGGGGTAGACAGTACGATCGTTGAAGTGATGGGGCTCTGTGCGCAGTTCACCTCGGGGGCACAGTGTGGCAGCGAAGTTCAGGGGGTTTTTGATGATCCGGAGTCGCTGGGGTTTGCCGGTGGCGGGGTCCGTATTGAAGGAAGCAGCCCGTCATTATTTGTGCGGACGGATACGGTTCGTGCCGTGCGGCGTGGTGACACGCTGACCATTAATGGTGAGATATTCTGGGTGGATCGTGTTTCTCCGGATGACGGGGGCAGCTGTTATCTCTGGCTCAACCGTGGTCAACCACCCGCAGTTAACCGGCGACGATAAACGCAGGGTGAAATTATGGCGATAAAAGGGCTTGATCAGGCGATTGACAATCTGAGCCGGGTTCGTAAAAACGCCATTCCGGCGGCTTCAGCAATGGCCATTAACCGCGTGGCCACAACGGCGATTAATCAGTCTTCATCACAGGTTGCCCGGGAGACAAAGGTTCGCCGGAAACTGGTTAAGGAACGGTCCAGACTGAAACGGGCGACGGTCAGAAATCCGAATGCCAAAATTATCGTTAACCGCGGTGATCTCCCTGTGATTAAGCTGGGGATCAGGATGCTGGGGCGTCGCCCGAACAGCATACTTAAAGCCGGTCAGCATCGGTATCAGCGGGCATTTATTCAGCGATTAAAAAATGGTCGCTGGCATGTCATGCAGCGTGTGGCCGGGAAAAACCGTTACCCCATTGATGTGGTGAAAATCCCGATGGCGGCCCCACTGAAACAGGCATTTGATGAGAATGTTGACCGTATCCGGCGTGAACGCCTGCCTAAAGAACTGGCATACGCGCTGAAACAACAACTGAGGATTGCAATAAAACGATGAAACACACTGACATTCGTGCCGCAGTGCTGGATGCACTCGAGCAGCATGAACACGGGGCGACGCTGTTTGATGGTCGCCCCGTTGTTTTTGACGAAGAGGATTTTCCTGCGATCGCGGTTTATCTGACGGATGCAGAGTATACCGGTGAAGAGCTGGATGCAGATACCTGGCGGGCCACGCTGCATATTGAGGTGTTTTTACCGGCACAGGTACCGGATTCAGAGCTTGATCAGTGGATGGAAAGCCGGATTTACCCGGCGATGACCGCGATCCCGGCACTGGCAGGGCTGATTACCACGATGGTTACGCAGGGCTATGAGTATCGTCGTGATGACGATATGGCGTTATGGAGTTCTGCAGATCTGACTTATTCCATTACATACGAGATGTGAGGACGATATGGCAACACCAAATCCCCTTGAGCCGGTAAAAGGTGCCGGTACCACTCTGTGGGTTTACAACGGCAAGGGTGATGCTTATGCAAACCCGTTGTCAGACGATGACTGGCAGCGACTGGCTAAGGTGAAGGATCTGACGCCGGGCGAGATGACGGCAGAATCCTACGATGATAACTACCTGGATGATGAAGACGCGGACTGGACCGCGACCGGGCAGGGGCAGAAATCTGCAGGTGATACCAGTTTTACGCTGGCCTGGAAACCGGGAGAGGAAGGCCAGAAAGGGCTTATAGGCTGGTTTGAAAGCGGCGATGTCCGGGCCTATAAAATCCGTTTTCCGAATGGCACGGTGGATGTGTTTCGTGGCTGGGTCAGCAGTATCGGTAAGGCCGTGACGGCGAAAGAAGTGATCACCCGCACGGTGAAAGTCACTAACGTGGGTAAACCTTCTGTAGCGGAAGAACGCAGCAAAATTACGCCGGTCAGTGCGATTAAGGTGACGCCGACATCCGGTACGGTGGCAAAAGGGAAAACAACCACCCTGACGGTTTCTTTTGAGCCGGAAAGTGCAACCGACAAGACGTTCAGAGCGGTTTCCGCCGATCCGTCGAAAGCCACCATTAGTGTGAAAGATATGACAATTACGGTAAACGGCGTGGCGACAGGTAAGGTGCAGATCCCTGTGGTGAGCGGAAATGGTCAGTTCGCCGCAGTGGCTGAAGTCACCGTTACTGAAGCGGGCGCTGCAGGGTAAACGGAGGTAATACATGTTTCTGAAAACAGAACAATTTGAATATAACGGTGTGTCTGTCACGCTTTCCGAATTGTCTGCGCTGCAGCGTATCGAGCATCTTGCCCTCCTGAAACGGCGTGCAGAACAGGCAGAATCCTGCGGCAACCTGCAGGTAAGCGTGGAAGATCTCGTCAGAACCGGCGCGTTTCTGGTGGCGATGTCCCTGTGGCATAACCATCCACAGAAAACGCAGTCACCGTCAATGAATGAGGCCGTGATGAAGATAGAGCAGGAAGTGCTCACCACCTGGCCTGCCGATGCCATTGCCCGGGCGGAAGACGTGGTGTTGTGCCTGTCCGGGATGATCGAAGCTGTTCGTCCGGATACTGATATTACTGAAGTGGCGAAAAATAACACGCTGACTGATGATGATTTTTCTGCGGGAAAGTCTTCGACGGCGAGCTGAACTTTGCCCTCAGACTGGCGCGTGAGATGGGGAGACCCGACTGGCGCGCCATGCTTGCCGGGATGACATCCACCGAATATGCCGACTGGCACCGTTTTTACCGCACGCATTATTTTCAGGATACCCAGCTGGATATGCATTTTTCCGGGCTGACGTACGCTGTACTCAGCCTGTTTTTTTGCGATCCGGATATGCATCCCTCTGATTTCAGTCTGCTTGTCCCCCGGCATGAGGAAGAGCAGGTGGAGAGGCCGGATGAGGACAAAATGCTGATGCAGAAAGCGGCAGGACTTGCCGGAGGCGTCCGGTTCGGTGGGGACGGAGGGCGCGATATTTTATCGTCTGCGGATGTGGCGGATGTCATGGTGGATGATGCCGCATTAATGATGGCTTCAGCGGGGATTCCGGGAGGTGTGAGATATGTCCCAGCCGGTTGGTGATCTTGTTATTGACCTGAGTCTGGATGCTGTCCGTTTCGATGAGCAGATGAGCCGGGTAAGGCGTCATTTTTCAGGTCTGGATACCGACGCCAGAAAAACCGCCAGTGCTGTTGAACAGGGCCTGAGCCGCCAGGCGCTGGCTGCACAAAAAGCCGGGATTTCCGTCGGGCAGTATAAAGCGGCCATGCGAACCCTGCCCGCACAGTTTACGGATATCGCCACGCAGCTTGCCGGTGGTCAGAATCCCTGGCTGATCCTGCTGCAACAGGGCGGTCAGGTGAAGGACTCCTTCGGCGGGATGATCCCCATGTTCAGGGGGCT
>JAIJJM010000221.1 GCA_022728415.1 Collinsella sp.
ACCGGCCTGGACTGCGAGATCAACTTTGACACCGGCGCCTACGCGTCGCTGTGCGGCCCGGTGCTCGAGCGCGCCTGCACGCATGCCGTCGGCCCCTACAAGTACCAAAACACCGACATCCGCGGTTTTGGCTACTACACCAACAACCCGCCGGCCGGTGCCTTCCGCGGCTTTGGCGTGTGTCAGTCCGAGTTTGCGCTCGAGAGCCTGATCGACCTGCTGGCCGAGAAGGTCGGCCTGGATCCGTGGGAGATTCGCTACAAGAACGCGATTGAGCCGGGCGAGGTGCTTCCCAACGGCCAGATTGCCGACTGCTCCACGGCGCTGAAGGAGACGCTGCTCGAGGTCAAGGATGCCTATTACGCGCATCCCGGCCACGCCGGCATCGCCTGCGCTATGAAGAACGCCGGCGTGGGCGTGGGCCTGCCCGATGCCGGTCGCTGCAAGATTCGCGTCGAGAATGGTCGTGCCGTGGTCTACGCCGCCACGTCCGACATCGGCCAGGGCTGCAACACGGTCTTTTTGCAGGACGTTGCCGAGGCCTGCGGTCTGCCGCTGAGCTGCATTGCCAATGGCGAGTGCTCCACCGAGAACGCCCCCGACTCCGGTACCACATCTGGCTCGCGTCAGACGGTCGTGACCGGCGAGGCCGTGCGCGGTGCCGCCTTCTTGCTGCGCGACGCCATGCTTGGTGTCGAGGCCGGCAAGCCCGCGCCTACTGCCCCGGTTGCCGCCCATGGCGACGGCGTCAAGATCGAGTACGACGGCGGTCGTGCCTATCAGCTGCGCTCACAGGAACTCGTCGCCGGCCAGGGAATGCATCCTCAGGATCCCGCGGTCGCCATCAAGGCGCTCGAGGGATGCGAGTTTGGCTACGTGTACCTGGAGCCGACCGACAAGCTGGGTGCGGATGTTCCCAACCCCAAGAGCCACATTTGCTACGGTTTTGCCACGCATGTGGTCATTCTGGATAACGATGGCCGCGTGAGCGAGGTCTATGCCGCGCACGATTCCGGCAAGGTGGTCAATCCCATCTCCATCCAGGGTCAGATTGAAGGCGGCGTGCTCATGGGTATGGGCTATGCGCTTACCGAGGACTGGCCGCTCAAGGACTGCGTACCCCAGGCAAGGTACGGTACGCTCGGGTTGTTCCGTGCGCCCGGGATTCCGGATATCCACGCCATCTACGTGGAGAAGGACGAGCTGCTGTCCGTGGCATATGGCGGCAAGGGCATCGGCGAGATCGCAACGATCCCCACGGCGCCCGCCGTGCAGAACGCCTATCGCGCATTCGACGGCAAGCTGCGTCCGGATCTGCCCATGGTGGATACGCCCTACAGCCGCGTCCGCAACCGCGGGTAGGGTAGGGCGCGGACAGCCATTGCTGACGAGCTGTTCGCGCTCAACATCAACTGCATATGCTGCACCTTTGGCCCCAGCTCCATCGCAAGCCAGGGCCTTTTGTTTGGAGCGGAAACTGCATCCCGGAATTGGCATTCAGAACGGGATGCAGTTTCCGCTGGGCGTTCAACCGGAAAGCGTGTCCCGTTCTAGGCCTTGATTCCGGGGCACGGTTTCCGCTAGGCATGCCATCTGGAAAGCGCATCCCATTTTGAGCACTCAATCTGAGACATGGTTTCCGCGGGTGCTGCCAACCGGAAAGTGTGTCCCGGTTTGGTAGGCAGACGGGCATAAGCTCAGCAGCCCCTACAGCTCAATATCGTTGAGCCATGTCGGGAGCATGGTCTGGCGGATGCCTGCCGTCTGTAGCTTTTTCGCAAGCATGTCTGCCGAACGGACTTCGTTCATGGTAAAGCGGATGAGCGGATGGCCGTAGAGCGATAGGTGCGCCTCGCGCTGGCGTTCGGCAACGAGCGTCTCGGCGGTGGTGCGTCCGGCCAGCATGGTCTGGTCGGTATATTTGATGAGCCCGTCGAGCTCACCCAGTGTGAGTTCCCGCGCCTGGCGCTCCCAGGCAAAGTCCGTTCGTATGGGCTTGGCCGAATCGAAGGGGTCCGTCAGCTCGTATTGAAGTTGGTCGGGTGCAAAGCCGGTCTCGATCATGACGGCTCGGGCGACCGATTCTCCGCCGCTCTCGGCGCGCGCGTCAGCATATTGGAGCGTGGTGAGCGCAGTGCGCACCGCGCGACCGTTGCGGTCGGTTTCTCGCTTCTCGACCTCCTCCATCAGCTGCTCCCGCGCAAGGCCGAGCTTTGAGATCGCCGAATCGGCAATGGGCATGCCATCGGCAAAACCGATCTGCAGCAGGCAATCCGTTACCGTTTGGATGGGCGGCGTTATCGATACGCCATTTTGATTCACCGCACCGGCCGGCTTGATCTGGTGCCGCTGAATATACGCGCCCGGGCGAGCCGACGGCTTGGTGGCGCTGCAGACATGCACGACGTTCAGGTGCCGCCACGAGACTTCGAGTCCCAGGAGACATGCTGCCGAAAACGAGCAGAACGTCCAATCGGGGCGGATGATCGCAAGGGCGCGAATAATCTCACAATGACGTTGCGCCCGGTTGAGTTCGTCCCAGCGCGTTTTTCGCGCAAACAGCCCCGGCATGGGCGAAGCGGCCGTGACGCCCATGCGCCGAAGGAGCGCTTTTCGGATCGCCGTGCTCGGGGGAATAAGGCATCGTCCCTCTTGCTCGGCTTGAGTGAGCAGTTGATCGATGAGTTGGTCATTGCAATGGGTCATGAGCTACCGCCTCCTTTTGGGTAGCAAAAACGTATCAGCCGGAACTTGCCGCTCAGCTGACCAAAAGCTGACCAAAATCTAACCATGCAGGTAGATGGCCTGCTTTTGGCGACATATTTCTTGTTTGAATCGGTGGGCGGTAATCGGCGACCGTGAATGGTAGCGAGTTATGAAGCCTTGGTAAGTTTCGGGACGTGTACTTTTTAGAAAAAGAGCATTCTATCTGCTGTTTTGTGTTTGTAGACCGCGTGTTTGAAGGCATGTGATATGGGCTGTGGATCGTCGTCTTGTATCTGCGGAAACTGTGTCCCGGAATTGCCGCTCGGAATGGGACGCATTTTCCGGAACAACCCTCAAACGGAAACTGTGTCCCGGAACGAGCTCTCAGAGCGGGATGAACTTTCCCGGCGGGGCTGCAGGCGGAAATTGCGTCCCGGATTCGACGCTCAGAATGGGATTCGTTTTCCGATAGGAGCTTCAGCGGAAAATGCATCCCAGAATTCAGGCTCAGAACGGGACGCGCTTTCCGGATGGCATGCTTGGCGGAAACTACGGCCCAGTTTTTGGCTCCAGAACGGGACGCATTCTCCGGAACGGTTCACGTGCGGTGGTGTACTGCCCCCTTTTGTGTGCGTCGGTCGTCGAATTACGTTATAGCTAGCTATATTATAGGAAGGTATAATATAGCTAGCTATAACGTAAAGGAAGGATGGCCCTATGTTTATCGGAAGAACAGCGGAAATGTCCGAGCTCAATCGACTGTATGGCACGGGCTCATTTGAAATGCCTGTGATTTACGGCCGTCGTCGCGTGGGTAAAACGCGCCTTATCACAGAGTTCATCCAAGGCAAGAAGGCTATTTACTTTCAAGCTCGTCGCACCAATGCAGAGGCAAACCTGCACGGCTTTAGCCAGGCGATACTTGCAGGCTCGGTTGGTGCTGCAGGCGTGTCGTTTCGTAGCTTTGACGAGGCGTTCGATGCATTGGCCACCATGGCTCGCACGGAACGTTTGATTGTCGTGATTGACGAGTATCCCTATCTCGCCCAATCGAATCCCGAGATCAGTTCGTTGCTGCAAGACAAGATTGATCACCTGTACAAAGAGACCAGGCTCATGCTGATTCTATGCGGCTCGTCTCTTTCGTTTATGGAGGAACAGGTGTTGGGCTACGAGAGCCCACTATACGGTAGGCGTACGGCCCAGTTTAAGATCATGCCGCTCGATTTTACGACAACCCTCGGCCTGTGGCAGAGCATGAGTCGCGAAGACGCTGCGGTTTGCTATGGCATGACGGGCGGCATTCCTGCATATATCGAGAAAGTCGATCCTGCCGTATCGCTCAAGGACAACATCAAGCGTCTTTTTCTTACTCCTACGGGCTATCTCTTTGAGGAGCCGAGTAACCTGCTGTTGCAAGAGTGCCGCAATCCCGAGCAATATGATGCGATCGTGCAAGCAATTGCTCAGGGGCGCTCGAAGATCTCGGAGATTGCGAGCTCTACGGGAATCCCTGCGAGCAACGTAAAGAGCTATGTGGATAAGCTGGCGTCGCTTGGGATTGCCGAGCGCGAGCTGCCCCTAAACGAGACGAGCAATAAGCGAGCCGTGTATCTGGTGAGCGACCAGATGTTTAGGTTCTGGTACAAGTTTGTTCCGCAGAACATCGGGCTGATTCAAAACGATATGGCCGAGATGGCGTATGAGCGCATTAAACCGCACGTATCGGATTACATGGGCACGGTTTTTGAGCTTATATGCAGGCAATGCGTGTACGAACTCGCACGGGCGGGCCAGCTCGATGTGGTTCCGGCGAGCGTCGGGCGCTGGTGGGGGACGGATAATCGCACGCATACGCAGGAAGAAATCGACTTGATTGTTGACGATGGCGAGGGCACTGCACTGTTTGCGGAGTGCAAATGGCGCAATGAACCGGTGGGCGAAGACGTGCTGCAAAAGCTCGTGCACCGAAGTGAGCTCTTTAGACGGCAACGAAAAAGCTATGCACTTTTCTCAAAAAGCGGCTTTACGCAGGGATGTCTGGATGCCGCGGAG
>JAIJJM010000222.1 GCA_022728415.1 Collinsella sp.
GGCTTCTCCTGAGCGTTGCTGGCGATGTACAGACCAGAGGCGGTCTTCTGCTCGGCCTCGTCGGGCTTGACCAGGACGCGATCTGCAAGCGGCTTCAAAGACGACATGCTTGTTTCCTCCTTTTTGGGCCGCGCGGTCATGCCGCGCGGGTTAACCCTTTTTGTTTGCGTACGCGTTGAATGGTACCCACGAATGGCGGGTTATACAACACGGAGTCAAAAAATCTTATTTTTTGGCACTTAGATTTTCTGAATGCCGGGGGATAACTTAGCAGTGGCTCCCGGGGCGGACCGGAGGGCATGAAGTTTGCTGCTCTACAGTCCTGCGCAAGACGGAAAGCACATTAAGTGCTTTCCTTTGCGTGCGGAACTCGCGACAAACTTAACCCGCGCCAGCCGGCCCCGGAGACCCTCCCTACCGTCACTATGTTCAACCAGTTTTGCGGGCGTGCGCCGCTGCGCGGCTAGCCCGCGTGCTCCTCGGCGGGATTGGTCTGATGGATCTTGTTGGGACTCCGCCTTTGGCTCAAAGAGAAACGGGAGATGCGATCTGCATCCCCCGTTTTTGTTGCGTTTACTCTAGATCAATAAACTTGGTGCTCAGGATCTTGCCATCTTTTACGAGCATTCTGGCCATGGTGGGGCCTCTGGTGCCTCTGGGGTAGCTGGCGCTGCCGGGATTGAGGACCAGGCAGCGGCCCACTTGGGCTTCTTTGGTTACGTGGGTGTGACCGTTGATGGCTACGTCTACGGATCCCACGGGCAGGTCTTCGCGGTAGTGGGCTACGGCGAATTTGAGGCCTTCGTAGGTAAAGAGGGCCAGACGGTCTACATCCGGGCCGTAGTCGCGGTAGTAGTCGTTGTTTCCTAGGACCGCTCGCACGGGGGCGATGGTGCATAGATGCTCGTAATCCATCTCTGAGGTGAGGTCTCCGGCGTGGATGATCAGATCTGCGCCCTTGAGTTCGTCCAGAAGCGCGGGCGAAAGATAGCCGTGGGTGTCCGAGATGATGTCGATGCGCTTGGCGCTTGCACTGTTCATGGGATCCCTTCTGCAAAACCGATTCGACGTATATAAAACCCCACGGCTCCGCAGACAATTGGTCTACAGGGCTGCGGGGCCAGTGCACTAGAGGCTCAGGGCCTTCTTGAGCGGCACAACGCGGCGGCGCGAGACCGGCACGCGTTCGTCGACACCCGTAATGCCCAGTTGGATAGCGCCCGAGGGCACGGTCTCGACATCCGTGACGCACGCCAAGTTGACGATATAGCGGCGATGAACGCGAAAGAAGCCAAAGTCGCAAAGCTTGGCCTCGAACTGCGCCAGCGAAGTCGTCGATAGAAAACGATCATCGATGGTATAGATACAGGAGTAATCGTCCTTGGCCATGATGAAGCGAATGTCATCCACGGGAATGAGGACCTTACGGCCGCCCTTTTCCACCGGAATGCGCTCGATGGTGGCTTTGCTGTCCGTGACGGGCTTGGCGTGCTGCATGACCTTCTCGATCGCGCGATCCAGGCGCGCCTCCTCAACCGGCTTCATGAGGTAATCGACGGCATCTACGTCGAACGCCTCGACGGCATGATCGCTATACGCGGTCACAAACACAATCGCCGGCGGATTCTTAAGCTTATGCAGTGCCTCGGCAAGCTGCAGACCAGAAGCGCCGGGCATCGAGATATCGAGAAATACGACATCGACGCGACTTTCCATCAACATCTCAATGGCGGAGCGGACGCTCGACGCCTCAGTGATCGTGCCGATCTTGCCCGTCTGCTCGAGCAAGAAGCGAAGTTCCGAACGGGCCGGGGCCTCATCATCCACAATCATCGCACGCAGCATAGGGATTAAACCTTTCGTCAACAAACTACGCTGGGCATCTGCCGCTTGGCGTTGAGCCCATAGCCTTTCATTTTACTCTTGAATGTCAAAGATGCTCTCTGACAAATCAAGATGCAGGAGCACTTTGGTGCCCTTGCCCGGCGCCGATTCGACGCGCGTATAAGAGTGCGGTCCATAAAAGCGATGGATGCGCTCAGAAATATTGTGCATGGCCACGCCGGCGCCGCCGCCTTGCGGGGAACTGGCATCGGGGCGGGCGGAGCGATCATCAAACAGCCTGGCGGCGGTACCCTCGTCCATGCCCACACCGTTGTCGGCCACGGCAATCAGGATTGCGTCGTCGCCGTCTTGATGGACGGTCACGTCGATCCGCAGGGCACCGTCATCGCCCATGCCATGCCGCACGGCGTTCTCGACGATGGGCTGGATTACAAAGGCCGGGACCAACGTGTCCTCGACATCCTCGGAGACATCGAAGGTCGCCAGCACGCGGTCCTCGCCAAAGCGCGCCTTCTCAAACGTCAGGTAGCGCTTGGTCTGGGCAACCTCACGCGAGACCTGGATAAGCGACCCCGAGTTGTCGAGCGTGGCGCGGTAGAACGAGGAGAACTCGCGCAGCAGCTCGCGGGCGCGTAGCGGGTCAGTACGCGTAAACGACGCGATGGTGTTGAGCGTGTTGAACAGGAAGTGCGGGTTGATCTGCGCCTGCAGGGCGCGCACCTCGGCACGGGCCGTGAGTTCCTTTTGCACCTCGAGCTCGTGGATGGCGAGCTGCGTGGACAGGATCTCGGCAAAGCCCGAGGCGAGCGCATACTGGGTGCGGTCGACGGCACGCGGGGTCTTGTAGTAGAACTTGAGCGTGCCGACGGTGCGGTCGCCCACCTTGATGGGCGCGATGATACCGGCGGGAACATGGTTGTGTGATCCATCCGAACCCACCACGTCCACCACGCGGTTGAATGACTGGACGATGCCGTGCTCGATGACGTAGCGCGTGGCAAGTGTGTGGATGGGTGAATCGGGCAGCAGCTTTTCCTCGAACTCGCCCGCGCAGGCCAGCACGTTGCTCTCATCGGTGATGACAACGGTCATGGCACGTGTCTCGGGCAAAATGCGCTGGCACACCAGACGCGCCGACTCCTGCGTCAGGCCGCCTTTGATGTCCTCGAGCATGGCAGAGGCCACCGAAAGCGTCTCTTCGGTGTACTGAGAACGCACCGAATCGGGATTGAGCGTCAAAAAGATAAAAATGCACAGTAAGATGCACAGCGGTGCGCAGGCGACCACGGTCGCGATTGGCTCGATTCCAGTCGCCAGGGCAAAAACAAAGTACATCAGCACGAAAATGGCGCAGACAACAGCGATCACGCGAAAGATTGAAATTGAATTATCACGCTGGGCGCGGCGGTCAATCATTCAGTCCCCTCCAGGATGCTAATCAGTTGTGCGTCGCGCCAAAGTTCGTCCATGATCTTGGGCCAGAAGCTCTGGAAACGCAGATAGCTTGCGGCGTTTTGGCGCGCGTAGGTCTTGGCCTCGTCAATACCGTGGCGCCAAATGCGTAGATACCCCTCGTGCTCGCGGGTAAACATGCTGCGGACCATGGCGGTCTTGCGCACGCGGTCGTCGAGCTCGCGCGAAATCCACGGACCCGGATAGGGCATGAGTGATGCGGCCGTAACCGGAATGAGCTCCTTTTGGTGCGCAGCGAACGTCAGCTTGGCCCGCTCGTAGTACCAACGGTACACGTCCTGCATAAAGCGCGGCGAGCGCTTCTCGGACTCGGGCGGCAGGTGACGAACGGTCCACTCGTTGTCAAACCATACATCGTAGCCAAACATGCGCATGTTAAAGAGGTAGTCCAGGTCCTCGCCGCGGGTGATAAACGGGTCGAAGGCCACGCGCGTAAAGGCGCGGGCGTGCAGGGCCATCAGGCCGCCGCACACGTAATTGGAGCGCGAGATGCGGGTGCCCGAGAGTGCCTTTTTCATCCAACGATTAAACTCGATGCGCTTGGTCCACCAACGATGGCAAATGCCCGCTTTGTCCGTGGGAGCCAGCGGCGACCCGTCGCGATCGTAAAAGTATCCGCTCTTGACTAAAATCGGCAGGCCCTGACGCGTCTGCTGGCCCAGCGCATAGGTCGCACGCTTCATAAAGTCGGCATCGATGACGGTCTCGTCGTCATCCAAAAACACAACCGCGTCGTGCCCCAGCACCGCCGCGCAGGCAAGACCCATGTTGCGGATGGCGCCGTAGCCGCGCAGGCTCACGCACTCGCCCGAGCCTTTGGGCGCAATCTGCGCCACGCGGTCGGCAACACGCGAAGCCTGAGTATTGGTAACGATGGTGACCTTAAGTGTGGGATGCGCATGAACGATTTCGTGCACGCGATGGGATACGTCGGCCGTGGCGGAAACCGGACAGACCACCAAGAGAATGATGCGCGGAATGTCGCGCACCTGCTCGAGCGAAGTCAGGCAGCGATCGAGTTCCGGGTTGGCGGCATTGAGCGACGTCGAGTGATCGTAGGTGCCGGGAGCGTTTGCTTGGATATCATCGCCCGCCCAATATGTTGGGATCACAACCGTGGCGTTCAAACCTTTACCCTCCTTGCAACACAAAAACGGGGCGCCGCCAAACACAGGCGACGCCCCGCGACCTAGCTGGTTCCATCATACCCACTTGGGCTAAACATTGTTCGGGAGTCAGAATGATTTATGCGGCTACTTCCAAAAGAGTACTGCAGATAGGCAGAATTGCTGTACTGAGCCCGGTTGCCCTACGCCGCCGTCTGAGCCATGCGGGACAGGCGGACCAGCAGCACAAAGCCAAGCACCAACAGCACGCCGATGGAAAGGACACCCAGCGACGGGTTGCCGGTCAGCGAGGTGACGACCGACACCAGGAAG
>JAIJJM010000223.1 GCA_022728415.1 Collinsella sp.
CTTAAGATCCATGAGCTCATCCATCAGGCGAGGCGTATCGACACCCTCGCCCGAAAGCGCGCGCATCATATTGAGCAGGCAGGATCGCTCGGGACGCAGCGGCTTGTCATGGTATTTGATTAGCAGGCACGCGTCGCGCACAAAATCGTGCGCAAGCGCCAGGCGATCCATGATGATACGCGCCTTCTTGGCGCCGAGCTCGGGATGACCGTAAAAGTGGCCGCTACCCGCATGATCGACCGTAAAGCACTCGGGCTTGGAGACGTCGTGCAAAAACGCCGCCCACATAAGGCTCGACGAGGGCGCGACGCCGTCGCACAGCGCCAGCTCCCCGGCCACTGTCAGCACGCGGGCGATATGCTCGTAGACGTTAAACGCATGGTAGACACTGCGCTGGTCAAACCCGCGAGCGGACGCGAGCTCGGGCACGGCGGCGCAAACAAGCTCGGGGTAGCGCAGCATCGCATCTCCACCGTGGCCGGTCGAAAGGATGCCCTCGAGCTCAATACCCACGCGCTCGCGTGCCACGGCATCGAGCAGCGGAGCGCACTCGGCAAGCGCGAGTTTGGTCTTAGGCTCGATCATAAAATCCAGGCGGCAGGCAAAACGCACCGCGCGCAGCATGCGCAGAGCGTCCTCGTTAAAACGACGCTTGGGATCCCCAACAGCGCGGATAAGTTTGTGCTTCAGGTCGCCCTGGCCATTGTAGCGGTCGACAAGGCCGCGCTGAGGATGCCAGGCCATAGCGTTAACGGTAAAGTCGCGACGCGCCAGATCGTCCTCAAGCAACGCCGCACGCTCCACACTCTGGGGATGGCGACCATCGGTGTAAAAGCCATCCAGGCGGTACGTGGTGACCTCAATGCGCTCGCCATCGCAAATAGCCGTGATGCCACCGAATTTAATGCCCGATTCAACCACGGCGATATCCGCTGCCTCGAGCGCCGCCTTGGACTCCTGCCACAGGCCGCTGCAGCACATGTCAACATCGTGGCTGGGGCGCCCCATCAGGGCATCACGTACCCAACCGCCTACGTACCAAGCCTCAAGACCAGCTGCCTCGAGCGCTCGCAAGACACGAATGGAGGCATCGGTCGGCTGCGTACCGTTGAGCGAAACATTGCACATGCCAATGGCCTCCTGCACTTGCAAGCGTTAATCGATGGTTCTCAAGAAGTCTAACAAGAAAAGAGAAAGCGCGCACACGCAATCGCGTCTTCGATTCGATAAAACGAGACAGCAGACGCCACATACGTTCAGTGCGCAAAAAAACACCCGCCCTGGAAATCCAAAGCGGGTGTTCGGCAACGATTATTCGATGCGGCTAGCAGACCTGACGAACTTCGATGTGCTTCTTATATTCGTCCACCTTGGCAAAATCGCCCAAGCCCGCGCACTCGACCACGTTGGCACCGGTGGCCATCGAAAGGCGCAGGGCGTCTTCGACGCGCTCGGGGGCGTCGTGCCACACGGACAGGAAGGCAGCGAGCGAGGAATCGCCGGCGCAGACGGTCGACAGCACCTTAACCTCAAAGGTGCGGTTGGCAAACCAGATGTGCTCGCCGTTGGAGAAGTACGCGCCGTCGCCACCGAGGGTCAGCAGCACGTTCTTAGCGCCCTTGGCGTGGAGCTCGGCCATCGCACCCTTGACGGACTCATCGTCGCCACCGCTCACCTTAATGCCAAAGATATCAAGCAGCTCGTCGTCGTTGGGCTTAATGAGGAGCGGCTCCATGGCAATGAGGTCGGCCAGCTGATGGCTCGAGATATCGAGCACGAACTCAGCGCCCTTGGCCTTCACGCGACGCAGGACCTCGGCCAGGAAACCCTCGGAGGTATTGGGGGGCAGCGAGCCGCTAATGACCAGGCAGGTCATGTCGTCGAGCGAATCAATAAGCTCAAACATCTCCTGCTCGTTGGCCTCGTTAATGGCGGCACCGGCATTAACCATGTTGTACTCGGTGTCGGGACCGGCGTTGAGGAACACATTGACTCGGGTGATGCCGTCAGTCCACACGGGCTTGACGGGCACACCAAGGGCCTCGGCTCCCTGAACGATGAACTCGCCCGAGAAGCCGGCAAAGAAGCCCAGGATCGTGGTGTCGACGCCGTAGTGGTCGAGCGTAAACGAGACGTTGAGACCCTTGCCGTTGGGGGTGTAGACCGCGTTACGGGTGCGCGTAACAGTATTGGCGGACAGGCCGTCGCAGGAGATGTTGTAGTCAATGGCGGGATTTGCAGTGAGCGTGTAAATCATGAATGTTCCTTTCACGAAGCATCGTGTTAATGAAAGTATATTCCACGCTTCGGCAAAAGGCTACAACAGCTCGGCGAACGGTGTGGAAGCGGTGAAGGGCGGTTTCATCTCACTTTTCCCACGAAAAAAATGGCGCCCCGACCGAAGCCAGGGCGCCACATGGACACGATGCTATCGCGTTTCGCTTACTTGCGATCGAGCTTTCGGACGGCAACGCGCTTGCTGTACTCGTCAACGTGACCAAAGTCGCCAATGCCCACGGACTCGGCAACGTTGGCGCCGGTGGCCATAGCGAGCTTCATGGCCTCCTCGACGTTGTCGCGATCCCTGTACCACTTGTGCAGGAACGCAGCGAGGGTGCAGTCGCCGGCACAGACGGAAGAGACCAGCTTGATGTTGAACTCACGCTTGGCATACCAGATGTCCTCGCCGTTGGAGAAGTAGGCGTCGCCGCGGCTACCACGAGTGAGCAGCACATTCTGGACGCCGGCGTCGTGGGCGAGCTTCATGGCAACGCGGACCTCGTCGTCGGTGTCGACCGGCACGCCGAAGATGGCCTTCATCTCGTGATGGTTCGGCTTGATGAGCAGCGGCTTCTTGTGAGCGAGCTCCTTGAGCTTGTCGGAGGACAGGTCCAGGACGACGTCGGCGCCACGAGCCTGAGCGTGCTCCATAACCTGAGCCAGGAAGTCGGGCGTAGCTTTGGGAGGCACGGAACCAGAGACGATCAGGCACTCAAGATCGCCCGCGGTGTCCAGGATGTTGTAGAGCTCCTTCTGGTGCTCCGGCGTAATCGGGGCGCCGGGGTTAAGGATGCCGTACTCGTGCTGGCCATCGTTGACGTAGGTGTTGATGCGCGTGATACCGTCGGTCCAGACCGGGCGGCACAGGCAGCCCAGATTCATGACCTCCTCGACGATGAACTTGCCCGTGAAGCCAGCGAAGAAGCCGAGCGCGACGGTGTCGACGCCCATCTTCTTAAAGGCGAAGGACACGTCGAGGCCCTTGCCGTTAGCCGTGTAGCTGGCCGAGCCGGTGCGGACATTCTCGTCGGGCTCGAGCGGAGAGCTCGAAACCGTCATGTCGACAGCCGGATTAGCGGTTAGCGTGTAGAACATTTACAGTACCCCCTGTATATGTGAGGGCCGCGCGGCCGGCCCATTCCAACCACGCGGTTACCTCTGATACCAAATTAGCGAGCGGCAGACTCGAGCAGCGCCTTGACCTCGGCGGCAGTGTTGCAGGCGAGCGCCTTCTCGGCGAGATCGTCGCACTCGGCCTTGGTCCACTGGCTGATGGTCTTGCGGGCGCGCAGGATGGACGGAGCGCTCATCGAGAACTCCTCCAGACCCCAGCTGATCAGCAGCGGCTCGAGCAGCGGATCGGCAGCGGCCTCGCCGCACATACCGACCATGATGCCGGCCTTCACGCCGCTCTCGATGATGTTCTTGAGCGAGCGGAGCACGGCGGGATAGTACACCTGGTACAGGTTGGAGATGGTGTCGTTGCCACGGTCGGCGCACATGGTGTAGCCGATCAGGTCGTTGGTGCCGATGGAGAAGAAGTCGGCGACCTCGGCCAGACGGTCAGCGAGCAGCGAGGCGGCAGGCGTCTCGAC
The DNA here is from genome assembly GCA_022728415.1 of Collinsella sp. The sequence continues at coordinate 3,876 of JAIJJM010000223.1, forward strand.
CATGATGCCGACCTCGATGTTCTCGTTGAACTTGCGGCCCTCTTCGGTCAGCTCGGCCTTGCACTGCTCGACGAGCTCCTTGACGGCCACGACCTCCTCGACGCAGGTGACGAGCGGGATCATGATCTTGACGTCACCGAAGGCGCTGGCGCGCAGCAGGGCACGGAGCTGAACCTTGTACTGGTCGGGGTTGGCCAGGCAGTAACGCACGGCGCGGAAGCCCATGAAGGGGTTGTCTTCCTTGACCATGTGCAGGTACGGGATCTCCTTGTCGCCGCCCACATCGAGCGTGCGGATGATGACCGGAGCACCCTTGAGCGCGGTAGCGACCTTGCGGTAGGCGTTAAACTGCTCCTCCTCGGAAGGAAGCTCAGCAGAGTCCATGAACAGGAACTCGGAGCGAAACAGACCGATAGCCTCGGCGTCGTGATCGAGCGCGTTGGGCACGTCATCGGGGTTACCGATGTTGCAGGCGATGATCTTCTTGATGCCATCAGCAGTCACAGAAGGCTTGCCGCGGAAGGCCTCGAGGGCTGCCTTCTCGGCAGCGAAGGCCTCGGCCTTGGCAGTGTAGGCAGCGAGCGTCTCCTCGTCGGGATCGGCCTCGACGATACCCTTGCCGCCGTCGACGACAACGGTCATGCCGTTGCGCAGAGCGGTGCAGCTGTTGGCAACCGAAAGGACAGCCGGGATCTCGAGGGCACGCGCGATGATCGCGGAGTGCGACGTGCGGCCGCCGGTCTCGGTGACGATACCGGCAACGTGGGCCTTATCGATCGTGGCGGTCATGGACGGCGTAAGGTCGTGCACGACAACGACGGTGTTCTCGGGCAGGACGGAGAGGTCGAC
>JAIJJM010000224.1 GCA_022728415.1 Collinsella sp.
TCGAACGCGATGTTCTTCTCCGTTCCGGTCATCGCCAGCTTGTCCGCGATCATCGTCCGGCTCATGCCGGGGAACGCCTCCTCGAATTGCCTCGCCGCGTCGCGCAGCGCCTGCGCGCTTTTGCGGAAGTTGTCGAGACGGTTGTCGAACTTCTTCGCCGCCGTCTCCTTGCGTTTGAACGACTCGCGTTCGTCGCGCAGGAAGTCGTCCACGTAATCGGATGCCATGTCGTGTTCCTTTCCAGTCTTGTTTTCATCGGTTCCCGGTTTCGATCCGGCTGGAACCATGTTCGCGCGATCGGATGCGCACCGGTTTGGACAGTTGGGCTCCGCCAAGGATCACACGCATGTGATCCTGGCTTCGCCGGAAACGGAGCGCGGCCCTCGGGGGCCGCGCGCGATCATCGCCGACCCTTCCGGGATTTCCAGGCGTTGGCGCCTGGAAGGGAACGGTAGGCCGGCCATGGTTCATCATCGCAACCCCGCACCCGCGTCTTCGGACCTGCATGTTCCATGCCTCGCTCCGGGAGGGCTTCGCCCGATTATCCCGAAGCGGGCACGGCCCATGCGTCCTCCACCGCGCGGCGGTGTTGCGAGGCTGCCCCATGTCCGGCGAGAGGAAAACGGAAAGGCCGGCAGGACATCAAGGAGTGGAACCATGCAGATGGAACCGATGGAATTGCAGCACGTCGTCTTCGAGACCGACGAGGGACGCGTCGACGCGATGTGGAGCGACGTGCGTCTCCACGCGCACAGCTTAGAGCCCGGACGGGAGGCCTACCATCTGGGCAGCATCTACTACTATGCGACCGCCGAACAGATGGAGGCCATATGCCCGGCGGGCATCGACTTAGACCGGTACGCGACTCTGGCGAACGGCAACGTCGGATACGACGAGGCCGACGTGCATTGGGACGACGCGGCATGGTGGGACGAACAGGAGCGGGCCATGTGGCACGGAGGGCACGGCTCGCTGAAGGGAAACGGAGTTCGGCACCGGTGCCGCGCGCATCCCGAGGATTTTCTTTTGGCCGGCCGGCTGACAACCCGTCAACTCCCACGCAGCGAAACCCGTGGTTTCGACGCGTTCTCATGACGGAACCCGCTACCACCGCTAGCGCTTTCGCTTGACCATCCGGTCAAAAGAAAAATATCCTAGAATGGAAGACAACGAAAACAAGGAGGCGGACATGCCGGTCATCAGCATGTTCTTCGGAATCATCATCACCATGAACGCGGACGACCATGTTCCGCCGCACATCCACGCCAGATACCAAGGACATGAAGCGTCCTTCACCTTCGATGGCAATCTGCTCAAGGGAGACCTCCCGCGCAAGCAGCGCAAACTGGTCGAGGCATGGGTGCTGCTGCATGCCGAAGAGCTGGAAGCCGACTGGGAGCTGGCCTTCAACCTCGAGCACCCATTCAGAATCGACCCGCTACGCTGACAAGGAGGCAACGGACATGACCATCGACTATTCAATCAAAGTGACCCAATGCGAGCCCATGCCCGGCTACAAGCTCAAGGTCACCTGCTCCGACGGCGCGACCGGAATCTTCGACATGTCCCGATACGTCGACCGCGGCATGTTCAAACCGCTCAAGGACCCGCAGACGTTCGACCGCGTGCGACTCGCGTTCGGCGTGCCCTCATGGCCCGGAGACATCGACATCGCCGCGGAACGCGTCCGCTCCGACATGCAAATCATCTAGGAACCCGCACACCCCTGCCCAGACCGTCATCAAGACGGCCGGGGCTTTTTCATGCCCGTATGCATGACGGACATGACGCGCCACCAACGACCCACCGGCCCCGCGATTTTTTCGCGGGGCCTTTTCATTTCCCGCGCTCCGAGTGTCCAAACCCGCCGCTGTTTCCACGACGGACGATTGGCGTAAGACACCGGCCATTCCCTCAAGGCCATGGGCGAAAGGAGCAAGGAGTGAACGCGATTATCCTTCACGGCATTCCGCAATCATGCTGTGCGAAATCGCTCCCAATCAATGAAATTGATATGGGAGTAGCAAGCGACGTGATTGGATATCCAATCACTCGATTCGCGATGCGAATCGGCTTGCCGGGAAGACCCATGCCCCATGGTCGGCGGAGCCTCCAGACCGCTCGCGCGGCATCACAGAAAACCCGTCCCCACACCTCACACGGAGGCGTGGAATGAGCCGGGCCGAGAACAGGACGCACTGCGTCGAGAAGATCATCAGGTTCACGCCGGACGAGTGGGAGCGGGTGCGGAAGCTGTATGAGGAGCTGACCAGGTACGCGCCGGAGCACCGGTCGTTCAGCTCCTACGCGCGCAGGATGCTGTCCGAACGGCGCATCCACGTCACCGAGATCAGGCCGTTGACGGACCCCGAGCCGATCGCGCGCGAGATCGACCGCATCGGCGTGAACGTCAACCAGATAGCCCACTGGGCCAACGCGAACGAGCACATCACGCCCGCCCAGGTGGAGGAGATCCGCGCGTCGTTCGACCGTATCGAGCGTCTACTCGGCGACCTGTTCGCCGACAGGCGCGAAGCCGAGCAGGACGTGTGAGCATGGCGGTGGTCAAGCTCGGCAAACCCGTGAAGTCGAATCTCGGCGGGCCCAACGGGGCGATGGCGTACATCATCAAACCCGCCAAGACCGACGGCGGAAGACTGGTCAGTTCCAACTACGAGCGGACCAGGACGGACTACGACGCGCTGACCGAAGGCATGCTCGACGACAACCGCAGGTCGCCGAAAGGCATCCGGAAGGACAGCCGGCTGGCCTACCACATCAAGCTCAGCTTCAGTCCCAAGGACCCCGTGACGCCCGAGCAGGTGCACGAGCTCGGTGTGGAGTTCGCGCGCCGGATCACGGGCGGCGAATACAAGTTCGTGGTCGCCACGCACACCGACCGGCACCACCTGCACGACCACATCATGGTGTGCGCCGCGTCCCGGTACGGGAAGCATCTGAAGGCCGAGCTGCCCAAGGACATCATCGACCAGTGGCGCGCGGTCAGCGACGAGATATGCCGCCGCGAGGGGCTGAGCGTCGTGTTCAACCCCGTCGTGGAGGAACAGACGCGCAAGATGCGTGGCGGCGAGACAGCCGCCGGCGACGCCGGAACGTCGCCGGCGCGCGATCCCGAACACGACGATGAAGCATCCACGCGGAGCGCGAACGAACCGGAGGCGAAGGCGCGGAAAACCACGGTCGGGGAGCCGTTGGAGCGCCGGTACGGCATGTCGATGGAGGAGATCTACGCGTCCGCGAAGGGTCTGGGAACCAAGGACCGGATCCGCATGCTGATCGACCTGACCTCGTCCACGGCGGAGAACTTCGAGGACTGGAAGGACATGCTCGACATCCGAGGCGTCGGTGTCGAGGTCCGCGGCCGGCACCTCACATACACGCTCAAGGACACCGGCTTCAAGGTCCGCGACGCGAAACTCGGCCAAGCATACGACATGACGAACATCATGGCCGGCCTGCAAAGCACGCCCGTCATCCCCATCACGTTCAACCGCCGGCTCGTCGCCAAACAGACCAGGAAGACGGTCACCGTGTGGCTGCCCGGCACCCACCGGAAGAAGAAGATCACGTTCGACGCGAAGCGTCTCGTGGACGACGGCGGCTCCACGCTGCGCGCGTTCCTTCCCCGCGACCGCGACCAGATCATCCTCGACCCGTCCAACCGGTACGCCGGCAAGACCCCGACGCCCGGCCTCTACCAGTGGTTCGGCGAGCCCACGAGCCGTCTTGAACCGCAGACCACACCCGAACGACTGCCCCTCAGATACGGGGTCAGTCCCGCACAGCAGCGCTACTACCAGGCGCAGGCAAGACGCCTCGACCAACTGGCGGGCGAGGCGAAGGCGTTGAACGCGGCGATCCGATGGACCCGCCTCGCGGGCGGCGACAGCGCCAAGGGACTCAGGCTGCTGCGCGGGAAGGTCTGCGAATCGCACGACGAATTGCAAGCCGCCGTCATCGCATTGCACGACGCGATCCAACAGGGAGACCCCGACCTCGTGGCCGAGACGCGCGGCGAGATGGAACGCCGCGAGGCCCTGTGCGACCGGTACGAGAGCGAACTGTCCGCCATCGAACGCGAGATCCACACGACCCGCGACCGCGAGCAGACGGAGACCGAGCAACGCGAACGACAGCAGCAGCACAAGCGTGGACGGTCCATCTGAACCGCCCGGGAAAACACCAACCGACAACAGAAAGGAAACAACAATGCCAAACGAGGAACAGGCTGAGGAAAAGATCCAGAACGCCGTCCAGACCATCATCACCGGAGGAGCGAAGCTCATGCTCAGAATCCCCAAGGGCGTGGCCATGGCGCTGCTCCGCTCCGGCATGAAACTCGCAAAGACCGGCGTGCACGCCGCGGGCGCGGCCGTGAAAGACGGGATCGACAGCGGCGAGATGTCCGAGAAACGATTGCAAAGGAAGAAGGACGGCGACCTGCACGAGCTGCAACTCGACGACTCGACCATGCGCGAGGTGCAGCACAGCCTCAAGCAAGCCGGCATCGACTACCACCTCGAACGCACCGACCAGGGCCAATTCATCCTGCACTTCGCCGGCAGGGACGAGGACCACGTCCGCCACGCCGTGCAACGCGCGTTCAAGAACATGGGCCTGGACATCGCCGACGAAGACTTCACCGTCGAGCAGACGGAACAGCAGGAACGGACGACGGAACAGACCCGCAA
>JAIJJM010000225.1 GCA_022728415.1 Collinsella sp.
GAAGGAGACCACGGAAAACCGCGAGTTCGCCTACGGCGCCCGCGCCTCCATGGCCACGACGCAAGCCAAGGAATGGGCTTGGGATCAGGCACTCCACAACGACGAGCTGACCAACTCCCAGCTCGAAGCCGTGGCCCGTGGCTTCTCCGCCACCCCGCGCCCCGATCTGGCCGAGCCGTTCGCCGCCAAGTACTTCGAGACTGTGGACTGGGTCTGGGCCAACAAGACCTATCACATGGCCGAGGCTTTGCTCAACGGCCTGTACCCGGGTTACGCCGATCCCGCCACGCTGGTCAAGCTCGGTGACGCCTGGCTGGACGAGCACATTGCCGCCGACAACGCCCTGAAGCGTCTGATCGTCGAAAACGTGGCATCCTCCCACCGCACCCTCAAGGTTCGCGAATACAACGAAGCGCTCTGATTTCCTTCTGGCTCCCCTCGGGTGCGAGGGGAGTTGTCGCCTCAGGCGACTGAGGGAATCGCTTCCGCGAGGAGCTACGTCCACATTCCAACATAAAACCCGCAACCAATCCTCAACAGCGTATTCTCGCTCAAGGCCGGCACTGTGCCGGTTGATGAGCGACAAGGATACGGGGAATGATTGCGGGCTTTTCCATAACTTCATTACTACTGATTCTGTTGGCCGGAATCGGCGCAGGATTCGTGGGCTATGCGGTAGGCGCATCGTCACTGGTCTCATACCCGGCCTTGCTCGCGTTCGGCATTCCGCCTGTATTGGCAAACGCTTCTAACACCGTTGGCGTGGTCGGCACGGGCATCGGTGGCGTGATGGGCGCGCGCAAAGAACTCAAAGGCCAAGCGGTACGCTCCATTACGTATGTGGTCATTGGCGCGTTCGGCGGGGTGGCCGGTGCGTTTCTGTTGCTCAAACTCGACCCGAGTGTCTTTGAATTCACCGCACCAGTGCTGATTTTGCTGAGCTCGCTGATCATCGCCATCAATCCGCGCGGCCGCATGCAGGCCAAGCAGGCCGCCGCGGATGCCATCGCGCAACTCAAGCACATCGAAGCCACTGAAGCCACCGATGCCACTGATGCCGCCAAGCGCGCAACCACCCCTACCGCACCTCACCGCCCGCCGGAACAACTCGTGCAGCCCATGAGCCAGGATTCCTGGTGGGTATGGCTGGGCGTGGTGGCAGTCGCCATCTACTCCGGCTACTTCGGCGCGGGCGCCGGCACCCTGGCTCTCGCCATGCTTGATGCCGCCAAAATCGGCCCATTCCACAAGATCAATGCATTGAAAACCCTGATCGGCACAGGCGCGAACATCAGCGCCTCAGTGGTATTCATCATCCAAGGCGCGGTCGATTGGCCGGCCGCCATCATGCTGTGCATCGGCTGCTTCATCGGCGGGTACATCGCCCCGCCCATCACCCGCAAGATTCCCGCAAACATCATGCGCGCCGCCGCCGTAATCGCCGGCATCATTCTCACCATCGATCTGGGGCTCAAAACCTATTGATTCGTGCCTTACACTGATGCAGTGAAGCATACAGCATGGCCGCCAACCGCAGCGTGGCCGCAGACCCCGATAAAGTGGCCAATGTCTGGCATTTGGCGACTGCGGAACCTGAGCGCCTAGAAACCAACGCGGTAGGCAAAGAGGTGAGTGACTTCCTCGATCCGCCAGACACGTCGCAGATTCACGGCGTTGCGTGCCATGCTGATTGGTGGTTCGCGGCGCGAGCAGGTGCTGTTCGCCGGCGTTATGAAGGAGCTACTCGCGTCCATCAACAATCCGCGATATGTCATCATCGGCAAGGAATGGGGCGTGCGCACGTACGGTGTAAGCTTCCCATGCCCGTCCATATTTGCCCGCCGCCAGCAGGACGCCGAAATACTGCGCCGGCAGTTGGACCGCTGCCTGACGCATTGCACCATGGTATACACCCGCACTGAGGAAGGCCGGCGTACGCTACTTCGTTGCCAAACGCGTTCTTTCCTCAACCGTGACGAACAACTGCCGCGCATACTGACCACAACATCGGAGTGATAGATCGTTGCATGCATAGCCGAGACCACTCCGGTAGAGGAGATGCCGTTGGGCATGTTCACCGCATGGCTCAGCGTGTTCCTCGCCGTCGTGTTGTATACGATCACGTTTGCCGGCCCATTCGTGCTGGTACGCCGTCTTCGTTCCCGCGCCAGAGCCCATCGATCTGCCCGGCATGCCCGTTAACCGATACTTCTCATTGTTCGTCTATCGAGCAAGGTGGCACGTACGATACTTGGTATAGGGGAGAGTTTCTCGCTGTCTGTGGTGGAAAATCCGAGTTTTATTATCTGAGTCAGTGCTTTGGGTTTGCGTTTTGGGCTCGATTTACTATTGGACGGCGATATCCGGGGCGGGCGGCTAGCTGTTGGGGTTCTTGTCGCGGCTGTAGATGTGTGTTCGGTCTATCGGTGATGCTTGTCCTGTTCGTGGACCGGGCGAAGTGCGGGACGACGCGCGGATTTCGCGGTTTTTCGTCTGCCGTCCCGCAGAGAGCCCGGGGGATGATTATGGTCCGTAACGGGGATTGGCGTGATTGCGCGGTTCTGGCGGTTGATAGTGTGGAACGCCACGAACGTCAAACGATTGATTTCTCTACCATCCCACGTTCCTGCGGGACGCCGCGCGGAAACCGGCCAAATCCGCGTGCCGTCCCACAGGCATGAGGCTGTATTCGGCCGGCCACTGTCCATGGCGGACGGACGAACAGACCCCACTGGCCATCGTCTGCGCTTCTGCAGCGCTCACCCCGGCCTTCCACGGAAATCATGACAGCATGAAGGTGACGAATGGCTTGGCTTGCCTGTGGACGCCGATCAATGTGTGCGACAATGATTCGCGGTACATGGCCCCTGGCGCTGGAGTCGCAGATGCTGCTTGTGTGGCACAGGAGCTGTGCTGGTACGTGTGATAGCCGGCTTGTTGTCCGTACTGCTGACTGTATGGTTGCCTTACGAAGCGGTTTTTGATGAGAGAAGGTTGATGATGTGGGATCGTGTGGATGCTGTTGCCGGTGCGGTTGTTCGTCGGCAGTTGGATTGGCCGTGGTGCATGCTGGAGGCCGTGGTGTTCGTCGGCGTGCTGTGGCTGCTGAATGCTGATAAATCTGGTTTTCCTTTCTGGGTGGGTAGGGTTTTCCGGTACGGCATTGTTGTCTGGTGCGTGTTCGTGGTGGCTGGTTCGTTGCTCGGCTGGCGTATGGTCCGTGTCAGGCAGCGCATGTGGCCGACGTGGCGGTATTGGTATCGCAACGGCGTCATCGCGTCGTTCATGGTGGCGTGCGTTTGCATTGCGATGATGTGTTGGGCTTTTTCCGTGGTTTCGGGGTTCCTGTGCTGGTTGAGATCCGTTATGAGCCGGCTCCCGGAGTTTCTTCGGTCACGTATTCGGTCCATGCGCGTGATTGGCAGGCCAAACGGACCGTCGATGCTGGAAGCACGGTGGTGCTTCGTGGCGAAGCCGTGCGTAATATGCGGGTGAACAGGTTCTACAGCAAGGGACCGTGGCTGACGTTCACGCTGAATGTGTATGACAATAATGGCTTTTTGAGTAATTACGCCATGCGGTATATGCAGGTGGTGGTGTTGCCTGTGCCGGCTCGTTCGCAGGGGGTATGCGTGGTGCTCGGTAAGCGATTTGTTGGGGCATGCGGTTCGGCCACAGTTGGTGGGGCCGCCGCAGAATGTGTTGCAGGTATTGTCCGCTCATCCGTTGCGCCCCAATGTGATTGTTGCTTCGGGGCGGGCGTATCTGTGGGTGTCCCTGTGCGATAGGTGGAATATCTACGACCGTTTCATGAACCCCGGTTTGGAGTCGCAGATGCTACCGGTGGCGCAGGAGTTGTGCGGTTTTCTTGCCGGCCGCGTGTGATGTGTATTGCGTACGCGGCGATGCTGGTCGTATGGTGGTGTCATGCCGTTCTTTGAGAGGTCGTCAGGGCCCACGCGTCATATTTTCAAGTATGGTCCGTCTCGTATTTATTGTTACGATCGGCCGGATTCGCTGTTGATGCCGGTGGGTGCCCGGCGCACGTACAGGTCATTGCTGAAGTGGGAGCGGAAGTTGCCCTGTGCCACGCCGTTGGATGGGATCGCGCGTGATCTGGGTGCTTTCTGGCTGTTGGACCAGTGGTTCACGGTCGGTCTGCATGGGTGGGCCGAATCGATGATCAGCTCCAGCATATCGGATCGCAATCGTACGTTCTGCCAGTCCGTGTTCCGTGCGTCCGATGCCGCGAACCCCAAGTATGTGCCGTTATTGCAGGAACATCGCGATATGCTGTTCGACCGGGTGCGCGGTGGTGTGGCGGGGTTGGATCCGTCTGCGATGGATTATGTCGGGTTTCGCGCGGCCCGTTGCCGTGCGGGGCTTGCGGATTGGCTGTTCGGCCCGGATCGGGGGATACTGCTCAATGATGTTCCGGGCACTGGCGCGTGGAACACGGACCCGTTCCCGCCTGATGGCTGGCGCGAGCAGCTGGGCTGGACGCCGCCGGTTTAGTATGCCGCACGCCATCTGTACAGTCTGTACGGCATCGTTGGGGGCCTCGTCATGTCCGGTCCGGTATCTGGTTTGCCGGGCCTGGGCATCTGCTGCTCGTCCTTGTTCCCTTTCTTGACAATGACAGGGGCTTTGGCTGAACAGAATGTGGGAGTATGCTTAGTTTCTTGTAGGGGG
>JAIJJM010000226.1 GCA_022728415.1 Collinsella sp.
CACAGCCCGGCAATGACGCCGGTCAGTCCGGCTTCCGGTCCAATGCTGCCGCCAAACAACAGCGGCAGCAGCGCGGCAAACGACAGCTTGCCCAGGTTGTCGTACGGGTAGCGTCCGTCGCGCTTTACCTTGGCCATCACTTGGTTAAGGTCATCGGTCTTGGTGCCCGTCATCTTTTCGTACAGGCCAATCAGCAGGCCGCCCAGCAGGCAGACAAAAAACGGGTACGGCAAAAAACCGAACGGGCCGCTCGCGAGCTCGGGCGAAGCGACGCCCAGCGCGTGCGGAATCTCGGTCCATAGATAGTCGATACCGTGCTCCATCGCAAAGAAGAACAGCCAGACTGCGGCACCTGCGAACGCACCGGTCACGGCAACGCTAACTAAAAACAGCGCGCGGTTTGTGGGCTTGGCAAGGTTATCCATCGGGTCCTCCCGCGGTCAAAGTCGACATAGATACGTTTTATTGTAGAGCGAGCGTTGCCCGAACAAGCCAACCATCTGCGCCGCAAACGGCACCATTGGGAGTCATAGTGGGGCAGGCTCAAGACTTATCCGTTGATAATCGAGGCAATCTCGCGCAAATCGTCGGCAAAGTAGATGCCGTGCTGGCGCTGCGGGCTCGATAAGCCCTTATCGATCATGTGCCCGAGTAGCGCCTTGAGGTCGTTGTAGTACCCATCCAGGTTATACAGGATGCACGGAGCACTCAGGTGCCCCAACGACACCGCGGACATGACTTCGGCAATCTCCTCGAGCGTGCCCGTACCGCCCGGAAAGGCGATGAACGCATCGCCGAGCTCGATCATCTTGGCCTTGCGCTCGGCCATATCGCTCGTCACGATGAGATCGTCGATACCGTCATGTTGAAACTCGGCCTCGATAAAAAAGCTCGGCTCCACACCCGTCACGTGCCCGCCTGCCTCGAGCACGCTATCGGCGAGCGCGCCCATCAGCCCCGACTTGGACCCGCCGTATACCAGCGCGTGGCCGTTGGCTCCAATCCAGTCGCCCAGCTCCTGCACCGCGGGCAGAAACGCCGGGTCGTTGCCGACGTTCGCGCCCAGGTATACCGTGATATTCATTTAGCCCCCTCTAGCGCTGGCGTCGGCGATATTCGCGCACGCGGCGTGACAGATCGGCGAGTTCATCGCGATCGAGATCTTCCAGATGTTCAAGATCGTCCATAAAGCGTGCCATGGTGTCCTTTTGGCGCATCTTGATAAGCATATTGCAGTAGTTCACCGCCACGCCCGTGAGCATAGCGATATAGAAAATGCTGATAACGCTCAAGACGACGGTAATAGCGCGGGCAACCGGCGTTGCGGCCGGGATGTCGCCAAAGCCGATCGTCGAGACCGTCTCGAAGCTAAACCAGAGGCCATCACCAAACGTGAGGGTCGTAGGTTCGGACAGCCAGACAGCCGTCGAACACAGCAGGTAGAAGATAAGAAACAGACCCGTGATGCGCGCAAAGCCAGCCTGGCGCAATACGTCCGCAAGCGTCCTCAACTTGTTCATCGCGACCCCTTTTCCCAGACACCCCATCACGTTCGCTCGGTATTGTCCCACAACCGGCAGTTGGGGACGTTCCTTTAACGAGTCATCGGGGACGTTCTTAAATGACGAGTCAAACAAGAACGTCCCCGATGACCAGTCGTTTAAGAACGTCCCCAATTGCCGGGCGGACTGTTTAGCGGTATGCCTGCCGACCAAGCAGACCAGCTGGTATGATTATGAGGTAATGTCTCGATTCGTTAGGATTGCCCGTGAGAGCTACCGCTATCCTTCGTTCAACTGTACTTCGCGCCCTGATTATCGTGCTTACCGCACTTACCCTACTGAACGCCATCATGCCCGCCCCCGCCCATGCCAATGACTCTGATCAACAAATCAAAACGGTACGCGTCGGCTGGCTTATCAACAACGAGGGATTCCAGGACGGCACGCCAGGCGAGCGCCTCTCGGGATGGGGCTACGACTACCTCCAGACCCTATCGTACTACACGCCCGGTTGGCGGTACGAATACGTCTCCGGCACCTTCACCGAGCTCATGGATATGCTCGAGAAGGGCGAAATCGATCTGCTGCCGAATATTTCGTATTCGGCAGAGCGAGCGCAAAAGTTGCTCTACTCCTCGAACCCCGAAGGAACCGAGCGCTACTACATCTACGCCAAGCCCGACCGCGACGATCTCTCTAAAGGCGATCCTCAAGCGCTCCAAGGGCTAACCATCGGTTATAACCCCGGCGTTATGCAAACCGCCGTCGGTCGGCAGTGGCTTTCCAACGAAGGTATTACCTGCACCTATAAAGAATTCGCCGGTGGCGGTGACCTCTTTGATGCACTCGCAAACGATGAGGTCGACGCCATCATCATGAATGACACCATCTCCTCACCCAACGCTTCCCCTATGTTCTACGTAGGTTCGAGCGACTACTATTTTGCAGTGCCCAAAAGCCGTCCCGACCTGATGGACGACATCAACTCGGCCATGGCGGCAATCAATCGCATCAACCCGCGTTACAACGACGAAGTCAAATCAAACTACTCGGCACAAAACAGTGGATCCGCATCACTTACCGGCTCCGAACGGTCGTGGCTCAAGGCCAAGAAAAGCACGCTTACGCTAGGTTACCTCAGTAACAATCTCCCCTACTGCAACCAAGATGATAAGGGAGAAATGGAAGGCTCACTCGTCTCGTTCGTTACAGCGCTACACGACAAATTTGGCATTACCGTACGCACGATCGCTTATCCAGGCAACCAGCAAATGGCAAAAGCGCTCTCAAGGGGGGATATCGACATCGCCCTACCGGTATATAGTGACTACTGGCTTGCCGAGCAAATGGGGACGGTCCAATCGATTTCGATGGGAACGATCTCTCTTACCGCCATCCACGCCACCAACGATCTTAACAGGGATCTGCGCAATATCTGTTGCGCCGATTTTTCAATCGTAAACCGCAACGAATTACAATACTTATTTCCAAATGCAAATATAACCGAATATCAGTCTGCAGACGAAATACTAACTGCCCTTAAGGATGGGAGGTCAAGCTGCATCATTGTTCCCAGTGCACGGCTGGAAACCATCCGAGAAAGCTACGATATCAAAGACTACGAGATACAGGAACTCTCACGCACGGCCGAACTCTCTTGCCTCATGTTACGCGGAAATCCCGAATTATTAAGTATTGTCAACAAGGGCATCATCAACGCCGGAGAATCGCTTTCTGCGAGCAATTATTCCTCTACGTCGTATAGCGCGCAGGAGTCGGACACGCTCAGGTTTATGTATCGACATCGTAGTGCGATTGTCGTCATCATCGTCGGTGTACTGTTGACTGGGGTAGCGATTCTAACCTGGGCCCTGCAGCGAGCCCGAGCAGAACAAAACAAGGCACTCGCCGCAAATGCCGCCAAAACGGCCTTTCTTACACGCATGAGTCATGACATCCGCACGCCGCTCAACGGTATTCTGGGACTCATCGAAATTGAGGAATTGCACGAAGACGATATCCATGCCGCCCGTGAAAACCGAGCCAAGGCGCGAATCGCCGCCAATCATCTGCTCTCACTCATCAACGACATTCTGGAAATGGGCAGGATTGAAAATGGTAATTTAACGCTTGAGCACGTCTCATTTAACCTTGAAAAGCTCTGCGACGATGCAATTGTGCTGTGCAAACTCCGCGCGTCCGAACACAATATAACGATGCGGGATCAAAGCGCACATCTCGTCTGCAATCCGCAGGTAATTGGAAGCCCCACTCATGTTCGTCAGATTATCATTAACCTGCTCGACAACAGCATCAAGTACAACAAAGATGGCGGCACTGTCACTTTTACCTCTCAGATTAAACCACTTGACGACAACCGAGTGCTCTTTTGCTTTAACGTCTCGGACACTGGCATCGGCATGTCGCCCGAGTTTCTTAAGCACATCTACGAGCCGTTTGCTCAAGAAGGCAACGATGCCCGCAGCAAATTTCAGGGGACTGGCATGGGCATGCCGATCGTCAAATCACTTGTCGACCTCATGGGGGGAACAATCGAGGTAACGAGTGAGCTTGGAACTGGATCGACATTTTACGTTCAGATTCCGCTCGCTATCGATACGTGTCCTAAGATCCAAACGCAAACGAGCGTGAGGGCACTCACGGTCTCACTTGCCGGAATGAGCGTGTTACTTGCCGAAGACAACCAGCTTAGCGCCGAAATCGCCCAGACATTATTGGAGACCGAAGGCATCGTAGTCACCCATGTGGAGAACGGCAGCGACGCGGTTGATCTGTACCTTTCATGTCCCGCAGGCAGCTTCGATGCAATCCTGATGGACATCATGATGCCGGGCATGGATGGCTACGAAGCGGCCCGCACAATCCGCCTAAGCGGCAAGGCCGACGCAGCCGACATCCCCATTATCGCGCTGACCGCCAACGCCTTTGCCGAAGACGCACAAGCGGCACGTGACGCTGGCATGAACGCCCATCTGCCCAAGCCGCTTGACTTTAACAAGCTTAAAGACATGCTCGCCTGCATCAAGAAAAACGGAACTATTTCGGAGGCTTCGTGAGTTCGTGTGGGTGAACACTATGCCTCCCGCCCCGGCAGGGCCGGCCTCAGGTCCGAGCACCTGAGCATGATGAGGGCGATCAGGTT
>JAIJJM010000227.1 GCA_022728415.1 Collinsella sp.
TGGTCAACCTGTGGAGCGCGCTCGCCAGCCGCGACGTGCGCCTGCTCGAGAACCAAATCGACAAGCTCGACTTGCTGCCCGAAAACTGTTGGTTCGTGAATTATTTACGCTGCCATGACGACATCGGCTGGGGCTTGGACGAAGACGTGGAGCGTTACCTCGACATCGACCTGCTCAAGCACCAGGAATTCCTGTAGCGCTTCTACGAGGGCGCAACCCCCGGCAGCTGGTCGATGGGCGAACTCTACAACTACGACGAAGCCACGCGCGACGCCCGCAGTTGCGGCACCACCGCCAGCCTGTGCGGCATCGAGAAGGCCATCATCACGCACGACAAGCCACTGCTGGAGACCTCGATAGACCGTGACCTGATGATGCACCACGCCATGAGCTTCCTGCGCGGTTTCCCGATGCTCAACTGCGGCGACGAAATCGCCCAGCTCAACGGCTGGGATTACATGGAAGACCCGGATCATGTGGAAGACAGCCGCAATCTGCACCGTAGTAAGTTCGACTGGACCAAGGCCGCTCTGCGCAAGAAGTCCGGTACGTTGCAGAACCAGCTGTGGAAGGGCGTGGAGGATTTGCGCGCGATGCGCAACGATTCCTGCTTCGCACCTGACGCTTGGGTGTCCACGTGGGATACGTTCAACGATTCGGTGCTCGCTGTGATCCGTCAGCACGAAGGCAAGACGCTGGTCGGCCTGTTCAACTTTTCGCCCGACCCGCAGCATGCGCACCTGAACGCGTGCTGCGGCATTCTGAACGCGATAGACGCCGACCTCCAACCATACGAGTCCCAGCTCATCCATTTGTGATTCACTTGCGGTTTACGGCGGCCCCAACAGTTCACGCTGTATTCATCGGGGTCGCCCGCGATGTTGGCCTTCGCCCATTACGGTAATCGGTAGGGACATGCCGATTACCATAAGGAGGCGCCATGAGTGGCGTGATGCGGACACCCAGAACAGCAATGAGACCGCATGCGGCGGGTAGACGATGGTGTGCCGTAATCGTCGCCGCAATGATGGAATTGGGTGTTGCCGCATCGGCTGCACCCATGGCTTTGGCTGATGGGTCGCAGCCTGATTTAACCCAAGGCAACGATGTGCTGGTATCCCAGCATGATGACGAAGTCGCGCCGGGCTTAGACCTCACCTCGTTTAAAAAATACAATGGCGATGCGAATCGTTGGGTGACTGGTAATGTGCTGGTCGCTGACACTACCGAGCCAACACTGTCGATGGATTTGGTCGATACGGGTTCAGTGGCGGCCGTCAAGCCGGTGTCCCAACAAATCGCTGGCGATACAAGCGTTGTCGCCGCAGTTAACTCTGACTTCTTCGACATGAACGCTTCGAATGCGCCCGTCGATACCAACGTCTCGTCCGTCCAAGGTGTACGCTCGATTGCACCGGGCGCGCATGGTGCCATTACCGTCTCGCCAGATGGGGCGACCGCAATTCAAGAACTGACCGGAACTTCGAGCGCGACTTTCGGACAGCCGTCATCATCGCATGCCATCGCCGGTGTGAACACCCCCAACGTGCCGTCTGACGGATTGAACTATTACACATCGGCATGGGGAACGTGGCCGCTGGGCCGGATGTATGCCAATGCCGCCAACGTGCATGCTGCGTGGATTAAGGATGGCACAGTGCAGCGCACTGGTGCATTGCCCGATCTCGGCGCGGATCTGGCGCTTGGACGGGGTGAATCGGTGCTGGTCGGTTCCGGTGCGTCGGCGGGCGATGCCATTGCTGGTCTGCATGCCGGAGACCCGGTGGATGTTACCGTTGGCCTTGACAAGCAGGTATCCATGGCGGCTGGCGGTGGTGCCATGCTGATACGTGACGGCAACATCGCTGTTCAGCCGGATACTGACTACAAGCATGCCCGTATGACGGCCGGCATCAGCAAAGATGGTACTCGTCTCTACCTGCTTGAAGTCGACGGCAACCAGAGCGATGGGCCCGGTCTGACTCTTGAAGAATGCGCCCAGCAGCTCAAAGCCCTAGGTGCGTGGAATGCAATCAATCTTGATGGCGGTGGCTCGGCAACAATGATTGCCCGCACGCGCGGTACTACTGCCCCAAGAATCATCAATCGTCCCTCCGATGGCAACGAACGTGCAGTATCGAATGCGCTAGTGTTCCGCAGTTCGGCCAGCGCAACAACATTCGCCGACGCTCGGATTACTCCTGCTATTGGGGGTCAGACTCGCGTGCTGCAAGGTCTCACTCGCACTTGGCGAGGCAGTGGTGTTGCGCAGAATGGCCAAGGTCTGGATATTGCGGGCGATTTTACCGTGTCCGGGAATGCCGCGCTTGACTCGCAGAATGGTGCTCAGGCCGTGATTCGTGGTACTCGGCATGGTTCGGCCACGGTGACGTTCGCTGCGCAAGGTGCGCAAGCGAAAGCCAATATTGATGTGCTCGGTCCTATTGACCATGCCTCCGTCGAATCATCGGTATTGTCGTTGAAGGATCGGCAATCCACATCGAAAGTGACAGTGACCGGTTATGATGCCGATGGCTACGATACGGTCGTCGAACCGCGTGACATCACCGTAACCGGTGGTAACGGCGTGGTGAATGTCGTTCCGCAGGGGGATGGAACATTCCTGCTGTCGCCGACAACGGATTCCGGTGCGGCAACTTTGACCTACACCATTGGCAATACCGGTGTCACCGTGCAACAGGCCGTCACTGTCGGACTGAATAGTGTGTCAGTATTCGACTTTGCGGATGCCGCCAGCTGGACCAGCGCCAACGATCGAGCCTCCGGAAGCGTGGAGCCTGTGGACGGTCCGCGTTCTGGCACTCAAGGGTTGCGCTTGCAGTATGACTTCACGAAAAGCACGGCAACCCGCGGATTCTACGCAGTGCCGCCCCAAGCCAAGGTCCTCGATGGTCAACCGCAGATGCTGACCATGTGGATTAAGGGAGATGGGTCCGGTGCCTGGCCGCGTATCCAGCTGCTTACTGGCGATGGCGTAACCACCAACATCAATGGTCCGAATATTGATTGGACCGGGTGGAAGCAAGTGTCGTTTCCCATCCCCGAAGGCACCTCATATCCGCTCACCTTGCAACGCATCCGTTTCATGGAGATTCGCAGTACTGTGGAATATCATGGCGACATCGCCATAGCTGACCTTGAAGAGACGGTCGCGCCGGACACTACGGCACCGGACAACAAGCCTGTGCGCGATCCAGTGATCACGACTGGCTCGTCGGATGTGAATGGGCGTCCATTGCGTATTGCGGTAATGAGTGATGCGCAGTTTGTGGCGCGCGACCCGAACGGTCCGAATGTCGGCCATGCGCGGCGCACTATTCGTGAAATCGCTGCCGCCAAGCCGGATCTTATGGTCATTGACGGTGATTTTGTGGACGAGGGCAGTAAGGCCGATCTTGAATTCGCCAAGAAAATCCTCGATGAGGAAGTACCAAAGAACCTGCCATATCTGTATGTGCCGGGCAACCATGAAGCCATGGGTGATAAAGACATCTCCGTATTCGAGCGGGTAATCGGCAAGGCGAGCACGACCAAGGACATCAAGAACACGCGAGTGATCACCCTTGATTCCTCGGACGGTACTCTGCATGGACAGGGCGTTGCGCAGCTGCGCAATCTCGAACAGCAGTTGAACGAAGCCGCCTCGGATTCGTCATTGAGCGGTGTCGTGCTATTTACGCATATGCCAATCGATGATTTCCTGCCATCGAAGAATAGTCAGCTTGGAGATCGTACCGAAGCCGAGCAGCTGCGTACGCTCATCGAACGGTTCTACGAAACTTCGGGCAAATCCATTGCGATGATTAATGGACACGTTGGCGCATTCAACGCTACGTCTTTCGATGGTGTCAGCCAAATTACCAACGGTAATAGCGGCAAGGGTCCGGCCAGTACGCCGGATAACGGCGGCTTTATTGGCTGGGAGATGCTGGGTATCAACCCGTCCTCAGGCAAGGTCGGAGCTGGCTCGTCGGCTGCGCCTCTGGCACGTCTTGCATGGATGCGCTCGCAGACGAATCCGCAGATTGATGCCGGTTCGCTCAAGATTCTGGATGGAAATGGTAAAGCGATGAAGTCGATTGCCTTACGCGAAGGTTCGGCAGTGGATATATCCGGCTCGTTTACTCAGGAATCTGGAGAGCGCACAGTGCCGGCGCAATGGCCAGTCAGCTATGTGTATTCCGGCGACGGCCTCGCCGTAGATGATGGCATTGATAATGTGCAGGCTGAACACAGTAACCCAGTTGTTCGCATTGACTCACGTACCGGTCGACTGACGGCCGTGCGCGCCGGAACCGCCAAGCTGACGATTGCGGTGAATGGACAGCGGACGACGGTTGATGTCAAAGTCACGTCTCGGACAGGTGGCTCGTCGGATGGTGCTGCTGCTGGTGGCCAGGATGGCACGCATGATGGTGGTACCGGTCAGGGGAGTAGTTCTGCTGCCGGGCGCAAGAACGAGGCTCATGCTGGCCGGCGGTTGCCTGCGACTGGTGCCGATGTTCAAGACGCTGCTGTGCTGGTTGTGTTGGCCTCCGCGGTCGCCGTAGTGCTGATTGCCGTTCGCCGCCGTCTTTGACGCGATGCAAATGGGTTTCGTGCCGTGGCGCTCTGTTGTGCGA
>JAIJJM010000228.1 GCA_022728415.1 Collinsella sp.
CAACGTTGTAGCGCGCAACGCTGTAATCGGTGTCCTCGGCAGGCGCCAGATCGGGGCGGCTTACCAGGCCAATGCCCGGTACGCGGATCGCCGCGGGATGCTCGCGATGGTCGAGCGACCAGCTCAGCATGGACAGGTATTCCTCCATGCAGGCCGGCGCCAAGTAGCGCATGTTGGGAAGACCGCCCAGCATGGAAATATCAAAGAACGAGAGGTGCGTCTCGGATGTGGTGCCATAGATCGACGCGCCAAATACCAGGATGGTCGCCGGCATATCGTTGAGGCACAGGTCGTGCCACAGTTCGTCGTAGGCGCGCTGCAAAAACGTGCCGTACACACCAAAGACTGGCTTGGCGCCCGAGCGCGCGAGCGCGGTGGCAAAGGTCACGGCGTGCTCCTCGGCAATGCCCACATCGACGAACTGTTTGCCGGCGGCAGCGCGAAGCTCGGGTGTAAAGCCCATGATGTAGGGTGTGGCGGCCGTGATGCCCACGACCTGCGGATCGCGCTCGATGGCGGCGCTGAGCGCCTCGCCCGTAATATCGGCATAGGTGCGCGGCGCAGGCTCGCTCGGATGGCCCGGGCAGAGCTTGCGCCCAGTCGCCATGTCAAACGGACCCACGTGGTGCCAGCGCTCCGGGTCGCTCTGGGCCGGCTCAAAGCCCTTGCCCTTGGCGGTAGAGACATGCAGCACGATGGGGTGATCGATATTGCGCAGTTCCTGCAGCGCGTCGACGAGGGCCAACACATCGTTACCGGCGTCCAGATAGCGGTAGTCGAGCCCCATCGCGCGGAAAACGTTACGCTCACAGGTGCCGTTGCTGGCGCGCAGCTCGGCCAGATTGCGATAGAGGCCACCGTGGTTCTCGGCGATGGACTGGTCGTTATCGTTGACGATGATGATTAGGTTGCTGTCGAGCTCGGCGGCATTGTTAAAGCCCTCAAACGCCAGGCCGCCCGAAAGCGAGCCGTCGCCAATAACGGTAATGACGTTATACGTGTCACCCGCCAGGTCGCGCGCGTGGGCAAGGCCGCAGCCCAAGCCCACCGAGGTCGAGGTGTGACCCATGGCAAACAGGTCATGCTCGGACTCGTCGGGATTGGCAAAGCCAGAAGCCTCACCATAACGCTCCGGATCAATATAAGTGTACGCGCGCCCGGTTAGCGCCTTGTGGGCGTAGGTCTGGTGCGACACGTCAAAGACAATTTTGTCGGTGGGGGAGTTAAACACGCGATGGAGCGCGACCGTGAGCTCAACGACGCCCAGGTTGGGGGCAACGTGTCCGCCGACAGCGGCGGAGCTTTCGAGGATGGCGTGGCGAATCTCGCCGCAGAGCTGCGGGAGCTCGGCGCGATTGAGAGCCTTGACGTCCTCGGGCGTTGTCGTTTGCGTAAGCAGCATCGTTGTGGGTTACTCCATGCGAATCGAGCGCCGGCGCTCCCTCGGCCGGCACAATTGCACAAGACAGTCTCGCACATTTTGGCGTTTGATATGTGACGGCGGCGCGGTAATTCGCCAACTGGTGGGGCAAAACGTTTTGTCCGATGCCATACTGATAGATTCAATGATGATTCTATTCAATGCGTGCAGGCCGTGGCTTGCCGCCGTGAGCCGCTGGAAGGAGGCAGCATGTCCGATGCCGTTCGTGCCGAGAGAATCGCGCACGAGGTCGACTGTGCCGCCCGTCAGCTGGCCCGGGCGGGCCGTTTGGATCTGACGCGCGAGTTTATCCAGCATGGTGATGTGACGGTCTATGCGCACGTGACTTCGGTAGCGCGGGCGAGCCTGTCCTTTGCCGAGCACTTGGGCCGTGCTGGCATTTCGGTCGACCGTGCCTCGTTGCTGCGCGGAGCCCTGTTGCACGATTACTTTCTCTATGACTGGCACGATCCCGACCCAAGCCATCGGCTGCACGGCTTTCGCCACCCGTTTTTTGCCCTGGCACGTGCGGAGGAAGATTTTGAGCTGACGCCGCGCGAGCGGAATATTATCGTGCGGCATATGTTTCCGCTGGTGCCGGTGCCGCCGACGTGTCGTGAGGCATGGATTGTGTGCCTGGCAGATAAATGGTGCGCGTTGCGCGAGACGGTCGCCGGCCGTCTGCGGCGCAAGGACGAGGCGGACGATGGCGCGAGCAGCGAATCGAGTGAAAAGAGGAGAGGGTAGACGTTGGGAACCACGATCGACATGGCATTTGGCGGCGCGACGCTTGCCGCCTGCCCGCTTTCGGCACTGGTGCTCTCGTTTGCCTTCTACGGTTTTTGCGGCTGGGCGTGGGAGTCGACGGTCTGTGCCATGCTCAATCACGGACGATTTGCCAATAGCGGCTTTTTGCTGGGGCCGTGCTGCCCCATCTATGGCGCGGGCGGCATTGCCTGCTGGCTGTTGCTGCGCGGAATTCCTGACGCGTCGAGCCAGTTTGTCGCTGCAGCGCTTGTATGCAGCGTGATTGAGTACAGCGTAGGCGTGTTGTTGGAAAAAACAACGGGCGCTCGCTTTTGGGATTATTCGCACCTGCCGTTTAATTTGCATGGACGCATCTGTCTGTACTGGGCCTGCGCGTTTGGCTTGGGTTCGTTGTGCATTTGTCGCGTAGTGGAACCGGCGGTGTTGGGCCTGCTCGCCCATCTGCCGGTCTTGGTTGTTCGTTTGGCCGCCTTTGTCGTTGCAGTTGCAATGATCGTCGATGCGATTTGCTCGCTGGCCAGCTGGCGCCGCCTGTCCGATCAGCTGGAGCGTGTGCGTGCCGACCTTGCCGACCGCATCAATGAGTCGCTTGCCGACGCGTCCGACTCCATGCTCGAGCGCATTCCCGATTCGACGATTGACTCGGTGGCGCAGACGCATATCCGCAGCCGCGCCGTTAACGCGTGGCTGGCGGAACTGGGCGATGCGGCGCTCGATGCCCTGCGTGAGAAGGCTTCGATGCCGACGTTTATCTCGGATGGTGCTCGCGGCCTGGCACTCGCTGCTCGCCGCGTGGCCGATGCCGCGCCGAGCGTGCCTCGTCCGTCGCTCGCCCGTCTCCGTGCCTGCAGGCGTGCAAGCCGTCCGGTGCCGAGTGTGTCGCTCAGCCGTCGCGACCTGCGCTTCTTCAATGCTTTCCCGCGCTTGCGTATCAACCGTTACGAGGGCGTCATCCGTGCCACCGACCTTCGCGACCGCGCCCACGAGCTGTTTCGGCGCTAGCCGGGACGAGCGCCCTCGCGGCTCCCTTGCTCGCGTATTTCCCGTTCGGTTCGCGCCCGTTGCCGCGCCGTTTCCAAGATTGCGGCACCGTTTCCATTCGACAACGCAGCGTTTGACTTATCTCCAACGCCGCCCGCACCGGCGCCGTTGGAGACGGCAAGATTTGGGTCGAGCCGGTCGAGGAGGTTATCCGCATCCGTACCGGCGAACAAGGCCCCACCGCGGTGTAGAATCGACCGCCTGCCATTCGCAACGTTAAAATACTGCAATGAGGCACAGGACTTGCGTTGTGGATGGGCAGATTATGGGTCGTAATAAATATCCCGAGGAGACGGTCGCGAAGATTCTCGACGCGGCGCTGGAGCTATTCTGCGCACAGGGTTATGAGGGAACGAGCATTCAAGATATCGTCGACCGCCTCGATGGCATGACCAAGGGCGCTGTCTATCATCACTTTAAGAGCAAAGAGGAGATTTTCAACGCCGCATTTGATCGGGCAATGGCTCCGATTGTTGAGCGCCGTCGCTCAACGCTTGGTATCGGTAATATGACCGGAGCTCAAAAGCTCAAGCGACTGTACGCGCCCGAGTCCGTTATTCCACAAATTGAGCTATGGGCTCGCATGCATCCGGCGGCAGATCCGGTAAAAAGCTCGCGTCTGCTGGCGATGCAGTACCAGGGTTCGTTTGACGAGTCGGCCGATGACTATCTCCTGCCAGTGATCGAGGCGGGCATCGCCGACGGCTCCATTGTGTGCGAATACCCGCGCGAAGCGGCGGAGGCGGTATCGTTGTTGGCGAATCTTTGGCTGCTGCCGCTGTTCCGTCCGCTTGAGACCAAGGATCGAATGCTCGCTCGCGCGCAATGTTTGGCGCAGATGGCGGCCGCGGTGGGGCTCGATTTGGGTAATGAAGTGCTCCAGACAACGGCTCAGATTTGGGACGTATGGAACCGTGCCGGGTGGTAAAATAGATACCGATAGTATGTAATAGATTTGAACGGGCAGCTCCGGCTGCCCTTTTCAAGTCGATAAATACATACTACTGGTATGTTTAGGGGGCGGACTTATGGATGGACTGAGAGACGCCATCGTCTCGTTGGAATCAAAAACAGTGCGGTCAATTAGACTCACGGAACTTCTGGCTGCGCAGCTTTGCGCGTATTCGATGCTGTCGGCGCTGTGCTTTGCGTATCCGCTTTACTTGTTCGATTGCAGCGGATCGTCCACGTTATATGGCGTCGTCGCGGCGATAGCGTTCGTGCCGGGCGTGCTTGCGACTCCGGCTGGCGGAATCTTGGCGGATCGCGGGAGACATCGCGGGGTTCTTGTGGTGCTCGGCATTGTTCTGATGGTTTCATCACTGTTGTTTATCCCCATGAAGCATTCGCTGCCTCTTGCCGTTATCGTGGTAGCAGCGCTTTGCGTCCAAT
>JAIJJM010000229.1 GCA_022728415.1 Collinsella sp.
GCCCGTGGCGATCATGCTGATGGCGAGCGCCCCGTGGCGGGTGTCGACCAGGCGCGAGGCCATGATCGAGGCGACCGACCAGAACACGGCGTGCGCGCAGGCAACCACCAGGCGCGCGCAGACTAAGATGGGATAGGTCGGCGCCAAGGCGGACAGGAACTGGCCGAGCGAGAACACGGCAAGCACGCCCAGCAGCATCCGCTTGAACTCAAAGCGCGAAGCGAACACCATAAGCGGCAGCGACAGCAGCATGACGCCCCAGGCATAGACCGAGATCATGATGCCAGCTTGGGCCTCGGTGAGCGAAAACGATGCGGCGATGTCGGTCAGCAGGCCGATGGGCATGAACTCCGACGTGTTGAATACGAACGCGCAACAGGCGAGCCCGATAAGCGGGAGCCACTGCTTGAGTGAGATGCCATCTTGTCTTGCCTGAGTCATGTAGGAAACCTCTCCGATTGTCTTGGGCGGTGGGCGATTATAGCAATGAGAAGTCTATAAAATGAGCAACAAAAGAATTCTTGGAAAACGATCGTTAACGGACGGCGCGCCAATTCTGCTTAGAAAGCAAGGTACGCAGGAACTCAATGTCGAAAACGCGGCTTCATCTTCGGGCTATCGCGCCTGCTCGGATACGCACAAGGACACCCCCAAGAGCACGTCAATTTCGAGCCAACTCGCAACCGCACAATGAACTAGCAAAAGCAGCATATAAGCAAACGCCCCATAATAAAGTCCCTCGTGTACAAGCGCCGTCACTGAAAGTACCGACGGCAGCGCCACGCTCGAAACTACCCATCCAACAAGAACCTGGATAGCGCAACTTGCAACCAGGTTCCATGCCACCAGCAGCATTGCGGGACGCGCGATTTCTCTCCAGGAGGAACGAAGCACCGTGAACGAACGCATGATGTAGCGTGGTGCAAACCGAATGCCCCGTAGCCCCCTCTGCCCCACGTCTGCATCTTCAATCAACACGAATACGAACGACGCGGAAAGAAGCGTCACGATTACCGTCACCACAAGCGAGCACAACACCCCGAGCTGGCTGCTCGCAAGCGAGGCAAAGACTACAATTGCCGATAAAATCAAGTGAACCAAATAAATTAGTAGCGCCCCAGAAATCTGGAGGGGAACCGTCGAGGCCAAGAGATAAACCGGAAGGGTTCGAGCCGGTTGCACCGTCTCTTTGGATCGGTCGACAGCAAATAATGAAAAAACCGCATTCGATAGAAGCAGGTTCAAAAAGGCTGCGACCACAGTGCAAATAAGCGTAATGGACGGATTGATATAGGCGAGCTCAGTTGCAACGTTTGATACACCAATTTGAAGCGCGCTCATAACAAACAAGGGGATATATAACGCCATCGTGCAGCCACTCCGGCATCCCTTCGCCCGATCGCCCGATTCCAGAAAGACATTGAAGTTCTCTCGCAAGTTCACTCTATACCCGTTTTCTTACTAAGCAGGGCGAACGGGCGCCAATATAAACGCCGGTCCGCCCATCCATAATTTCTAGTTTTAACGTCCAGACTAGTCTGTCCAGCCGTCGATGTAGGCGCGGTTAAGCTCAAAGTACTGCGCGGCGATATCTTTCGCCAAGGAGTACGAATTAACGAGCGGGTGCATCGCGAGACTCTCGACAATGTCGCGCTTCGATCGGTTAACGATGCCACGCGCCACGGTGCGCTCGTAGTACTTGACGCGACGAATCAATTCGAGGTTTCCCGCGGGCACAGAATCGGCTTCGACGCGATGCGGTACGCAGCCATCGGTGGAGATATCGCACGTTGACTCAATGACATCTGTATCGAGAAGGCCGGGGATGGCGCCATTGTTGGGGGTGCACAGGATCATCTGCTGCGTCTTGCCAGAGCGAGCAATATCCATGAAACGGAGCGCGACACCTGCGTATCCGCCAGCATCTTTACCATACACGTCAAATGTCCACGGCTTGTCGCGACGAATACCTGTCTCGGCCGCCATGTAGTTGTTTTCGCGCATTCCGTACCACTTCTCAAAGCACGCGAGGCCTTTTTCGAAGTCGTTCTCAATATCGATAGATGCAAGCTCGCTCGTCATTTCTCGATTAATTTCTTCGATTAGTTCGCCGCGCGTCTGGGGCGAAGAGAGAACGTTGGCAACGGCGCGCTCGCGATAGTAGAAATAATATAGGTACTCATTTGGCACGCATCCGCGATTTAGAACGAGGTCCTTCTCGAAGAACCTAAGATCTGTATGAGCATATGCCCCGTCGTCGTGGATCAAGTCGGGCATGATGTCCTCGCCGTCAACCGTCACATTGCGGAAGAACGAGAGGTGGTTGAGTCCATAGCACTCGCCCTGAACCGATGCGGGATCAACGCCTTTATACTCGGCAAACTGATGCAACATACCCGAGGGGGCATCGCAAATGCCATAAGTAAAATCATAGCCCATATCGCGTAGGGCCTGAGATACGACGCCGGCGGGATTAGTAAAGTTAAACACCTTGACGTCCGGCTTTGCGTACTTCTTGATTAACTCGCAATACGAAGCAAGCGCGGGGATGGAGCGCATGGCAAAAGACACGCCGGCTGCGCCAGTCGTCTCTTGGCCAAGAACCCCATGTGAAAGAGCAATGCGCTCATCGCGAACGCGCATATGGTCCCCACCGACGCGAATCGTCGTGATCACGTAATCGGCGTCCTTAACGGCCTCGACTGCATCGCCCGTCAGTGAGAAATTAAGCGCGGGGCAAAGCATGCCCGAGACATGGGCGGCAAGGCCACCGTAGATGCGCAGCTTCTCGGGATCATTGTCCATAAACACAAGTTCGTCGATTCCAAGCGATGACGCCTGCTGGGCTATGCTCTTTGCCAAAAACATGGAGCGGACGCCGCCGCCCCCTATGACCGTAAGCTTCATATCGAAACCCCCAATTAGCACATTCAATATTGCATGGTTCGCCTGTGTATGGATATTGTATCCAGCATGGAGGGCCGCTTCCCGCCCCGGCTGCAAGGCGGGAAAGGAATTCCCCAAGGAGTTATTATTTACGCAACGGAAGCGGCCGCACACGTCCGGCGGGAAGGGAGCACCGATGGTTGATAAAAAGCAGATTTCCAAGCTCTACTCAGCCGCAAAGCTATCCGAAACCGAGCAAAGCGTACTCGAATACCTACTCAACAATATCGACACCCTCGATGATATTGGCATAAAACCCGTCGCCATGGCGTGCTTTACCAGCATGACGACAGTCATCAGGCTTTCGAAAAAGCTCGGCTACCGTGGCTACCGCGAAATGATGTACGATCTCAAGCACCTTCAGCATGTCTCCCGCGAAATGAATCAATCACTCAAAGACAGTAACGTCCACTTCGTATGCCACACCGGAGATGTAGACGTATTCATCGCCGCCTTGCATCGCAACAGAATGATCGGAGTAAACGGAGAGGGCTTCTCACGCATCGTTGCGCAGTACATGGCGACCAAGCTCGTTGGGCTTGGCTTTTTGGCCGTCATACAGGACTTCCTAGAAACCGATCAGTTTGTCGAGTCCAACCGAAATACGCTTAGCTGCATGATGCTCATATCCAAATCGGGCCAAACAGAAGCCATCCTAGAAACCGCAAGGGCATGCCACGACGCGGGCATTACAACCCTCGCGTTTACCGGCAACGAAGACAGCGAGCTCGCCAAGACGGCAGACGCGATCTTTACGATACATGACGATCACCCAATGGATCTTAAGAACGTTAAGCCTAACTGCTTTACCGGAAGTTGTATTCTCGCATTCGAAGAACTATTGAGCATCTGCCTTGACAATCTAAAACAAGAAGGCTTGGCCCCCTAAATCATGCGATAGGAAGCCAAGCCCTGGAATTGCGCTATGCAATTGCAAACCACTTGCGCGTTTTACTCGTCACCGAGAACTTCGTGCACCTCAGAAGCGACTTCGCCGACACGAGGACCGTAAATGACCTGGATCGCCTTGTCGCTCAGGCGGATAACGCCCATAGCTTCAAGATTCTTGGTGAACACCTCGTCGTCTGCAACCTTAGAACCATCCTTGACAATCACGCGAAGACGTGAGATGCAGTTGTCAAGATCATCAATGTTGTCGGCTCCACCAAGCGCTTCGACAATGCCAACAGCAAGCGCGCTGTCCTTGGTCGCACGGCCCTGGACTGCCTTCTCGGGAGTGCTACCAGACTCGCCCTTTGCCTCAGCGGCCTTTGCCTCGAACTCGGCTCTGCTGTTGATCAACTCAATATCGTCACTATCATCTCGACCGGGCGTCTTAATATCGAACTTAGTAATAAAGAACCGGAAGAGGAAGAAAGCTGCCAGGAAAAAGGCGGGGAGCAGAATAAGGTACGGAAGCAGATTAAGCTTCTCGGGGCGGAATAAGAATGGGATCAGGTCCTTGATATTTCCCTGGTACACCGAAACGCCCATTGCCTCCGAGAGAACTTCACCCAGTCCGGAAAGCGGAGCGTAAACGCCAAAGTAGAGCCAGGGGGCGGCAAACAAGAACGTAAAGAGAATGGGCTCCGTAACGCCAAAGAAAACAGTCGAAATCACTGTGGGGATTAAAAGGCCAGCAACCTTCTTGCGGTTCTGGGGCTTGGCACAA